>NZ_JBFRFD010000242.1:0-5424 GCF_052114645.1 Arthrobacter sp. 2YAF22_2 | reverse complement strand
GTCGCCTCCCGCGAACTGGCCGCCGCGATCGACAACCCGGTGGTCCTACCGGACGGCCGGGTCAGCTCCAACGGCAACTTCCACGGCGCCCCCGTGGCCTACGTGCTGGACTTCCTGGCGATCGGCGTCGCGGATCTGAGCTCCATCGCCGAACGCCGGACCGACCGGATGCTGGACCCGGCACGCTCACACGGGCTGCCGGCGTTCCTCGCCGCTGACCCCGGCGTGGACTCCGGACTGATGATCGCGCAGTACACCCAGGCCGGGCTGGTCTCGGACAACAAGCGGCTGGCCGTTCCGGCGTCGGTGGACTCGATCCCGAGCTCGGCCATGCAGGAGGACCACGTCTCGATGGGATGGCATGCCGCCCGCAAACTGCGCCGGGCGGTGGAGAACCTGCGGAGGGTCCTGGCCATCGAACTCGTGACTGCAGCCCGGGCCCTGGACATCCGCACCCAGCTCTCCGGCGGCGAACTGACGCCGGGCCCGGCCGGCGCCGCGGTGATCGGGGCCCTGCGCGAGGTGGTGGACGGGCCGGGAACCGACCGGTTCCTGTCCCCCGAGCTGGAGGCCGCCGACCGGCTGGTCGCCTCGGGCAAGATCCGGGCCGCGGCCGAATCCGCCGTCGGAAATCTGGCCTGACGGCAAAGAAAATACGCCGACGGCGGGGATTTTCCGCCACCCCCAAAATGTTCTGGCACACGGCCCGCGGGGGCGAAAGAAGTGTAGTAAATATATGAGCAAGCCCACACCGACGACGTTGTGGCAGGGACCTACAAAGGGGTAGAAGTTCATGAAAGCACGCGGGACGGTCATGGCCAGGCGCGCGGCGTACGCCGCCACGGTCTCCGACTGGAGAAGCCTCAAGGCTGGGGACCAGGTCGAAATCCTCAAGCACGCACAGTTACTCGCGGCCGGAGACGTTGAAGAAGTCTCGGCCAGCGGGAACGTGCTCTGGCTGGTGCCGGGCGCACAGTCGGAAGCGACGTCGTTCCTAAAGTCCGACGGCGTGCAGGTGCGGCGGAGCTAGGCACCAACGAAAGGGCCGGTGAGGGGACTACCCCTCACCGGCCCTCGGCGTCTGCCGGCTCGCGGCTAGGCGGCCATGTCTTCGTGGGTCTCGCCGAAGGGCACGGTTTCATCCAGCGCCACCGTGTAGGCGCCAGCCTCGTGGCGGGTAACCCGGATCCCGCAGCGGCGGTCGTGGACGGCCGAGGCGATCAGGGTGTTGACGGCGGTTTCCAGGCCGTGGTGGACTTCGTGGGCACTGGCAAACGAGAGCTTGATCGACGTCGCGTCAGAGGCCTCGGTCTGCATGGTGTGTGTGTTCATTGACTGGTCTTTCGTAGAATCCGGCCGTTTGGCCGCCCTCTATTCTAGTCTGTCCGGCGCGGCTTCCCTGACGGAAGCCGATAATGTGCCCTTAGCGGGATAAGTTTGAGGCGAGGGGGCACCGTTCCGTTGGGACGGTGCCCCGCCCCATTTCGAGGCGCCATCACGGCTGCGGCAGGAGGGCGTGCGCATGTTCGAAGCTTCCAGCGTTGTCTTCACCGCGGCCGGAATCGCCGTCTTTATCGCGGCCGTGCTGCCCAAACTCCTGCGTAACGCTCCGCTCTCGATGCCGATGGTGTTCCTGGGCGCGGGGATATTGGCGTTTGCCTTCCTCCCCGACCTGCCGAACCCCGACCCGCTGCAGTACGGGGAATTCGTCACCCACCTCACCGAAGTGTGCGTCATCATCTCGCTGATGGGCGCCGGGTTGGCGCTGGACCGGCCCCTGGGCCCGCGGCTGTGGTCCACGACCTGGCGGATGCTGGGCCTGGCCATGCCGCTGTGCATCGTCGGCCTGACCCTGCTCGGACTGTGGTTCCTCGGGCTCGGACTGGGGGCGGCGCTCCTCGTGGCGGCTGCCTTGGCCCCTACGGACCCGGTGCTCGCCTCCGAGGTGCAGGTGGGCGAGCCGGCCGATGAGGAGGGCGGAACCGGACGGGAGGACGAGATCCGCTTCGGGCTGACCTCCGAGGCGGGGCTGAACGACGGGCTCGCGTTCCCCTTTGTCTACCTCGCGATCGCCATCAGTCTCGTCGGCGCCGCGCCGTCCGGCTGGTTCGGGCACTGGCTCGCCGTGGATGTGCTGTGGCGGATCGGCATCGGCGTGCTGCTGGGCCTCGCGATGGGCAAGCTGCTGGGACGGCTCTTCTTCACGGCCCGGCATGAGAGCGTCCGGCTGTCCAACCATGCGGAGGGTTTCGTGGCGCTGGCGGCGACCTTCCTGGCCTACGGCGTGACGCAGATGATCGAGGGCTACGGATTCGTCGCGGTGTTCGTCTGCGCCGTCACCATCCGGGCGGCCGAGCGGACGCACGGGTTCCACCGGGTGATGCACTCGTACGTGGAGCAGCTCGAGCGGCTCATGACGGTGGTCATCCTGGTGCTGCTGGGCGGCGCGATCGCGCGCGGCCTGCTCGCCGGGATCGGCTGGACCGAGGTGCTGGTTGCGCTGGCCTTCCTGCTCCTGGTGCGCCCGCTGGCGGGCTGGCTCGGGTTGGCCCGGGGCAAGACGGGCCCGCGGGAGCGGACCGCCATCTCCTTCTTCGGCATCCGCGGCATCGGTTCTCTCTACTACCTCGCTTTCGCCCTGGCGCACGGGAACTTCGGCGCCCAGGCGCACGAACTCTGGGCCTTCGTGGGACTCGTCGTGGCGATGTCCATCGTGCTGCACGGCGCGACGACGGCACCGGTGATGAACCGGTTGGACCGGCTGCGGCAGCGCCGCGCCGTGGAGCAGCACGGCGACGAGGGACAGGCGCCGCTCACCGCCATCTGAGGGCGGTGCGGGCCCCAGGCAGCCACTGGAATGACGCGCTCTTGTTATAAAGAAGGCAGGGCGTCGGGCTATTGGGCGTCGCACCCGCCGGTTATGCTGAGGGCACGAAGTCTTGGGGGTAACTTCCGGGACGTTTTCTGCATCCTGCCGGCGTAGCCAGGCCAGGACCTTTCGTTTCAGGAGTTGTTCGAGCGTGTTCTTCAAGACTTTCGGCTGGTCGTTCGGGGTCACCCTCGTCGCTTTGGTAGTCGCTTTCCTGTACGGCGGACCCCAGGCACTGATCCTGTGCCTCATCCTGGGCATTCTGGAAATCAGCCTGAGCTTCGACAACGCCGTGATCAACGCCCGGATCCTGGAACGGATGAACCCGTTCTGGCAGAAGATGTTCCTCAGCGTGGGCGTCGTCATCGCCGTCTTCGGCATGCGGATCCTGTTCCCGCTGCTCATCGTCGGCGTCACGGCCAACCTGAACCCTGTTGAAGCCGTCAGCCTGGCCATGGAAAAGGGCGATCCGCACACCCCGGGTAGCTACGGCTTCCTGCTGCACGAAGCCCACCCGCAGATCGCGGCCTTCGGCGGAATGTTCCTGCTGATGCTGTTCCTGGACTTCATCCTCGCTGACCGGGACATCAAGTGGATCAAGTTCCTCGAGGTCCCGCTGGCCCGGCTGGGCAAGCTCGAAGGCGCGTCCCTGGTGATCGGCATGGTGGCGCTGGCCGTCGCCGGTGCCGTATCCGGCGAAAAGCAGGGCATCGTCCTGCTCGCGGGCCTGTTCGGCTTGATCACATACTTCCTCGTGAACGGCCTCGGAAACCTCTTCGACGTCGATCAAGACGGCGACATAGATGCCGCGGACGCAGACCTGGTGGTTCACTCGGGTCCCTCCGGCGCCGCTCGGCTGGCCGGCAAGGCCGCCTTCATGCTCTTCCTGTACCTGGAAGTCATCGATGCGTCGTTCTCGTTCGACGGCGTCATCGGCGCGTTCGCCATCACGTCCGACCCCATCATCATCGCCCTCGGACTCGGCTTCATCGGAGCCATGTTCGTCCGCTCGCTGACCGTATTCCTGGTCCGGCAGGGCACGCTGGACGAGTTCGAATACCTGGACCACGGCGCCCACTGGGCCATCGGTGCCCTGGCCGTCATCCTGCTGGTCACGATCGTGGTTCCGGTCAACGAGGTCGTGACCGGCCTGATCGGCGTCGTGTTCATCGGCGCCGCCTTTGCCGGCTCGGTACTCCGGAACAAGAGGGCCAGCGCCGCCGAACCGGTCCAACCACTCGAGCCGGCGCAGAACTAGCGACCCAGCATTAGACGCAACACACCACAGCCACCACTAGGAAAGCAGGCATTTCAATGGGATTGAGTTTGCAAAAGGGCCAGTCGCTGTCACTGACCAAGCAGAACGGTGATTCGCTGACGCACGTCCGGTTGGGCTTGGGTTGGGACTCCGCGGTCCCCGCCAAACGGGGTTTCTTCGGCGGGACCAAGACGGTGGAGATCGATCTGGACGCCTCCGCGCTCCTGTTTGACGCCGCCGGCCAGCACCTGGACACCGTCTTCTTCAACCAGCTCACCAGCAAGGACGGCTCCATCCGGCACACGGGGGACAACCTGACGGGTGAAGGCGACGGCGACGACGAGACCCTCATGGTCGACCTGTCGAGCGTATCGCCAGCCGTCGCGCACATCGTCTTTATCATCACCAGCTACAGCCAGCAGACCTTCGACATGGTCCAGAACGCGTTCTGCCGCGTGATCGACGACTCGGTGGCGGGAAGCCCTGAGGTCGCCCGCTACGACCTCACCGAATCGGGCCGGTATACGGCGATGGTGATGTCCAAGCTTTCGCGGAACGGCAACGTCTGGAACTTCAAGGCCATCGGCACCCCGGCCAACGGGCGCACGCCCGGTGAAGTCCGCGGCGCCGCAGCGGCTTCCCTTTAACCCGACTGAACCGGCGCCCCTGCGCCGTTGAATGTACACGACAAAACGAAGGAGTTTCTCTTGTCCAGCCTGACTCTGAGTAAGGGCAGCAACCTGTCGCTGACCAAAGCCGATCCGGGGCTCCGCAAGGCCATGATCGGCCTGGGCTGGGACCCGCGGACCACCGCCGGTGAACAGTTCGACCTTGACGCCTCCGCCCTGCTGGTCCGGGCCGACGGGAAGGTCCGCTCCAACGCGGACTTCATCTTCTACAACCAGTTGGCCACGCCGGACGGCTCGGTAGTGCACCAGGGCGACAACCGCACGGGCGAAGGGGAGGGCGACGACGAGCAAATCCTGATCGACCTCGCAGCCGTCGCGTCGGACATCGAGAAGATCGTAATTGTCGTATCGATCGACCAGGCCGACGCGCGGCGTCAGAACTTCGGCCAGGTGCGCGATGCTTTTTGCCGGGTCGTGAACCAGGAATCGGACAACGAAGTTGTTCGGTACGACCTGACCGAAGATGCGGCGGCGGAAACGTGCATGATTTTTGCCGAGCTTTATCGGAACGGCGGCGAATGGAAATTCCGTGCCGTGGGGCAGGGCTACGCGTCCGGCCTCCATGGCGTGGCCACGGACTTCGGCATCTCGCTGGACTAGCGGTGCAT
>NZ_JBFRFD010000241.1:0-5434 GCF_052114645.1 Arthrobacter sp. 2YAF22_2 | reverse complement strand
GCCACCAAGGGCGCCGTCCGGCTGCTGAGTAAATCCGATGCGGCGGCTTACGGAAGCCACGGCATCCGGGTCAATTCCATCCACCCCGGGTCCATGAACACCCGCATGAGCCGCCGCTCCGCCGAGCAGTCCGACATCGGCCCGGAGGCCTATTACAAGCAGCTCGTCGGCTCAAACCCGCTTCCCCGCCAGGGCGAGCCCGATGAGATAGCTTACGGCGTCCTGTACCTGGCCTCCGATGAATCCCGTTTCACCACCGGCTCGGAGCTCGTGATCGACGGCGGCTACACCGCCGTCTGAAGTCTTCGCCGAACCCCGTTCCACGGGGAGACTGCCCGCCAGCCGCACCTTTACTGCCATGTTTCCTGAAAGGCCACACCATGAAATTCGTCAATGGAACCGCGTCGGACCGCTACGACGTCGTCGTCGTCGGCTCCGGCGCCGGTGCCCTCACAGCGGCGGCCACCGCAGCCCGTGCCGGCAAGTCCGTCGTCGTCCTAGAGAAAAGTGCCCTGCTGGGCGGTACCTCGGCCGTCTCCGGTGGCATGCTCTGGGTCGCCGACAACCACCACGCGCGTAAAGCCGGCTTCACCGATTCGAAGGAAGCGGCTGCCGCGTACGTCCGGGCCGTGGCCCGCGGACGCGGACGCGAGGAGCTCCTGGACGCCGCCCTGGATTAYGGGGACCAGATGCTCCGCTTCGTGGAAGCGGAATGTGGCCTGCGCTTCATCTGCCTGGACAACTTCCCCGACTACCGCCAGGACCTGCCCGGCGCTGTGGAGGGCGGCCGCACGGTCGAGCCCGAGCCATTCAACTCCAAGGTGGCGCTCGGCGCCCTCACCGCGCACGTCCGCACCGATGGCCGCGCGCCGTTCACCATGCAGGAATACGAAAACTGGGGCGCCTTCACCAAATTCCCCTGGGACGACCTCAACCAGCGCCAGGCTGATGGGCTCGTCGCAAAGGGCCAGGCCCTCGTGTCCATGCTCCTGGCGAGCCTGGTCCGCGACGGCGCAGCCCTCGTCATCGGCGCCCGCGGGCACCGGCTGCGCACCGACGGCAACCGGGTGACGGGCATCGAACTCGAATCCGGCGATGTCTTCCAGGCGAACGACGGCGTGGTGCTGGCCACCGGCGGCTTCGAATGGGACAAAGAACTGGCCGACTCTATGCTGGCGTCGCGGCTGTACACCATGTGCTCGCCGCCCTCGAACACCGGTGACGGGCTGCGGATGTCCCAGCGAATAGGGGGCCAGACCCGCGGCACCCGTGAAGCCTGGTGGGCCCCGATGTCCATCACCGGAGACGTGCGCGACGGGCAGCCCGTGGGCACCCTCCTCCGCTTCGAGCGCCAAGGCCCGGGATCCCTCATGGTGAACCGGCACGGCCGTCGCTTCGCCAACGAATCCCAGAACTATAACGACCTCGCCCGCTCCCTGCACTCCTGGGACTCCGCCGGGAACGAGACCCTGAATACCCCGGCCCACGTGATCATCGACCACGCCTATCTGGAGCGCTACGGCATCCTGGCTCACCGCGCCGGTCARCCCACACCCGGCTATCTCATCGAGGCGGCGACCCTTGAAGAGCTCGCCGCGAAGATCAACGTTCCCGCGGAAAACCTCACCATGTCGGTGTCCAGGTTCAACGAGTTCGCCGTCAGGGGTGTGGATCCGGACTTTGGTCGCGGCGAAAGCGCGTACGACAAGTACTGGGGCGACGACGAAAACCCGTACCCGAACCCATCCCTGGCGCCGTTGCTGGCCGGGCCGTTCTACGCCATGGAGGTGGTTAACGGCGCGTTCGGAACCAACGGCGGAATCGCCACCGACGGGCGCGCCCGCGTCCTGGACGTGGACAACCAGCCAATCGAGGGCCTTTACGCCGCCGGCAACGCGACGGAAAACGCTTATGCCGCCGGGTACCCCGGCGCCGGAGCAACGCTTGGCCCGATCATGACCATGGGCTACCTCGCCGGGCGCACCATCGCCGGGCACGATCCAGCCTATGTGACCGGAGCCGCTCATGGGCCAGCCGCCGAACTGGCCGGAGCCCGGTCATGATCCGCCACACTGTCCTGTTCAAGTTCAAACCCGATTTCCCGCCCGCCGACAAGCAGACCTGGATCGATGGACTCGACAGAATGACCGGCAACATCCCCGGCATGCTCAACCTGACCCATGGCCCGGATGTGCTCAATGCCGAGCGTTCCTTCGACTACGCCATCGTGGCGGACTTCGAAAGCGTAGAGGACATCGCGGTGTACAACACGCACCCGCTGCACGAACCGCTCAAGGCATATTCATTCCCCAACAGCCAGCAGATCCTCTCGGTGGACTTCCACCTCCAGGCTCCCGCGCCGGCTTCCACTCAGACAACGACGTCTTAGGAGATACACATGGACACTGCAACCGCCACGAGCCTGGCCCCGGGCAAGACTCCGGGGAAGGCCGCACTGGCCTCCTTTCTGGGGAGCACGCTGGAATACTACGACTTCTTCATCTACGGGACCGCGGCCGCCCTGGTCTTCCCGCACCTGTTCTTTCCGTCCGACGACCCGGCCATCGGCCTCATCGCAGCCCTGGCAACATTTGGCGTCGCCTACGTGGCGCGGCCGGTCGGCGGGCTGGTCATGGGCCACTTCGGCGACAAACTGGGCCGCAAGAAGATCCTTCTGCTCACCCTGGGCATCATGGGCTTGGCCTCACTCGGCATCGGGTGCCTGCCCACCTACGAGCAGGTTGGCGTGTGGGCCCCGATCCTGCTTGTTGCCGGACGGCTAGCCCAGGGCTTCTCCGCGGGAGCCGAATCTGCCGGCGCCTCCACTCTCACCCTGGAGCATTCACCGGAAGGAAAGCGCGGCTTCTTCACCAGTTTCGTGATGACCGGCTACGCCTCCGGGATGGTCCTGGCCACGCTTGTCTTCATTCCGGTCACCGCTATGCCGCAGGACGCCATGATGAGTTGGGGTTGGCGCATCCCGTTCTGGCTCTCCATCCTGGTTCTCGCGATCGCCTACTGGGTTCGAACCCGCCTGGACGAAACTCCGGTATTCGAAGAGGCCCAGGAGCACCAGCAGGTTGCCCCGATGCCGGTCAAGGAAGTCCTCAAATTCCAGGCACCGGATGTGTTGCGCGTGGTGGGCATGTCCATCATGTCCGTGATGCAGACCGTCTTCACCGTCTTCGGCCTGGCCTACGCCACCTCCACGGCAGGCTTCGACCGGGCGTCCATCCTGACTGTCAATGCCGTCGCGATCGGCCTGTCCATGTTCGCCATGCCGCTCGCCGCGAAGCTGTCGGACCGGATCGGTCGGCGTCCGCTGCTGCTGACCGCCGCGATCGGCTGCTCCATCACGATCTTCTTGTACTTCGTGGCCCTGTCCTCGGGGAACATCTTCCTCGTGTTCCTGGCCGCGTTCCTGAACATGACGGTGCTGTACTCCGGCTTCAACGGCATCTGGCCCTCGTTCTTCGCCGAGCAGTTCGCCGCTCCCGTGCGCTACACCGGCATGGCGATGGGTAATCAACTCGGTTTGGTCCTGGCCGGTTTCGCCCCGATGATTGCCGGCATGTTGCTGGCGCCCGGTGTTACTGGCTGGGTACCCGTGGCCGTCTTCGCGACAGTCTGCATGCTCATCGCCGCGGTATGCGTGTTCTATTCCCGAGAAACAGCCAAGACCCCCATCCACGAACTAGGCGCCCCGTACCTCGCGGGAACGGCCCTACGCCGCGAACAGCACGCCGAGGAACAGCTCGCAAGCCCCTTCCACTAGCCTGGATCGACCAGCGCAGCGATGCGTTTGCCATCACTACATTTCCGATGCTGGGTGGGCCACAAGGGAACTGCACTTCCAAAAGCCGGACTCCCAATTCGAGTCTGACCTTGGGGGTGCAGTTCCCTTTTCATGGCATATCTTTTTGGGCTCTGGATTCCTAATGATGCCCACACATGTCCGGCGGCAGACACGTACCGCCGGCGTGCCCCTTGAACTGCCGAAACAGCCAGCAGGACGCACCCGGTCATGCACTTACCTGGCAACGTCGACTTGAACAGTCGTGACACACCACGAATTTAGGCCAGTGAGCCACTGCCCCGAACCCCTCCTGCACGCCGCCGATGGCATCGGCCGCCGGCTTGCGGAAATGGACGGCATCGACTTCCCCAGCCTGGACGACCCACCTGACGATTAACCGGCTAACGCATCGACGCGACCAAGATCGGAGATTTGCTTCGGGACCGCAACTGTTTTTCGCCGAGGCCGCGGCGTCTCTCGAAAATTTCTCACAGATCTCGAAGCAGGCCACGAACGCGGCGAACTCGGCAAGACCCTGGCCATCGTGGCAGCCCTCGGCTCAAAGAACCAGTTGTAGGCCGGTGCCCGGCCGGCATCGCCAACTACCCAGCACACCGGCTTGGCCAGCCCCCGTCACCCTGGACCGAACTCAACATCACGCAAATGCACGCCCCCTTCCGGAAACTCGGCCGGCGCCTGCAGGTCCGCTGCGCATAAGCCGAGGTCAACCTCGTCGGTGGCGAGGCCATGTGCAGGCAGCGGTGTCGATTAGGGCGACACGGTCTGCCGCTCAAGGGCAAACCGCGCATATTCTTTCAGCAGCTCGGGATCATCTACCGACCCGAGATCCGATACAGACTGTAGGCGCGCCCCCTGCAGAAGCCGCTTGATGGGAACCTCCAGCTTCTTTCCGGTACGGGTATGCGGGATCCCGGGCATGACGACAATCTCGTCCGGCAGGTATCGGACGGAGAGGTTCTCACGGATGGATCTGATGATCGCCTCTTCGGCCACGTCCGGTCTGGCACCCTCGGCCAGTCGGACGAACAGGGGCATGTAATATTCCGTACCCAGTTCCGCGCCGACGACCAGGGCCTCCATCACCTCGGGCAGTGCTTCAACCACGGCATAGATATCCGCCGAACCGAGCCGCAGTCCATTGCGGTTGAGGGTCGAGTCGGAACGACCATGGATGAGGATCCCCCGGTGCGTAAATTCGATGTAGTCACCGTGCCGCCAGACCCCCGGGTACGTGGCGAAATAACTCTCGTGGTACCGGCTGCCGTCGTCGCCCCAGAAGCACAACGGCATCGACGGCATCGGCTTGGTCACCACCAGTTCGCCCTTGCCCCGCGTGGGATTGCCGGCTTCGTCCCACGACTCCACGCGCACCCCGAGGGCCGGAGCCTGGATGTAGCCAACATGTACCGGCAATGTGGGTGATCCGCCCACAAAGATAGAGGCGATGTCGGTGCCGCCACTCATCGAGCTCAACCAGATGTCACCTACATTGCCGTAGACCCAGCGATAACCGTCGGCCGAGAGCGGCGAACCGGTGACCTGAAGGGATTTCAGGACATCCAGGTCATGGTCGCGCATCGGCACTAGATCGGTCTTCGCGCAGGAATGCACAAATCC
>NZ_JBFRFD010000240.1:0-5462 GCF_052114645.1 Arthrobacter sp. 2YAF22_2 | reverse complement strand
AGAACAACTGCCGGGCGTGGGGCTGCCCACCCCGGGCTGTGATTCCTGCCACCGCTGCTGCCGCGGCGCCCCAGCTGACAGGCTGTCGTTATCTTTTGGGGCCGATTTTCGGCACAATCAAAGGCATGACTCCTAGCGCGGCGGCAACGAACGGCACGGCACCCAACAGCATTCCATCAGACGGCTCAGCAACGAGCGGCACGGCAACGAGCGGCCTCGACGCCGGCCACCCCCTGATGGATGGCCGTACCGCCGACTCGCCGCTGATCACTGCCTACCGCGGCGGAAAGCCCTCCCGGCGCCCGGTCTGGTTCATGCGCCAGGCCGGCCGCTCGCTGCCCGAATACCTCAAGGCGCGCGAAGGTGTGGCCATGTTGGACTCCTGCCTGCGCCCCGAGTTGGCCTCCGAAATCACCCTGCAGCCCGTGCGCCGGCACGACGTCGACGCGGCGATCTTCTTCTCGGACATTGTCATCCCGCTCAAGCTGGCCGGCGTGGGCGTGGACATCGTTCCCGGCGTGGGCCCGGTGCTGGAGAAACCGGTGCGCACCGCCGCGGACGTTGCCGCCCTGCCGCAGCTGACGTGGGAAGCCCTGGAACCGATCCGCGAAGCCGTCCGGCTCACGGTGGCAGAACTCGGCACCACCCCGCTGATCGGCTTTGCCGGTGCGCCCTTCACACTGGCCGCGTACATGGTGGAGGGCAAGCCGTCCCGCGACCACCTCGGCCCGCGCACCATGATGCACGCGGACCCGGACACCTGGACCGCGCTGGCCAACTGGGCCGCGGACGCCTCCGGGCTGTTCCTCCGCGCCCAGCTGGAAGCCGGCGCCTCTGCGGGCCAGCTCTTCGACTCCTGGGCCGGCTCGCTGGGACTGGCCGATTACACCCGTTTCGTGGCCCCGGCATCCGCCCGTGCCCTGGACCACGTCCGGCACCTCGGCGCACCCCTGATCCACTTCGGCACCGGCACCTCGGAACTGCTGGTCGCCATGCGCGACGTCGGCGTCGACGTCGTGGGGGTCGACTACCGTCTGCCGCTGGACGAGGCGAACCGCCGGCTCGGCGGCACCGTGCCGCTGCAGGGCAATATCGACCCGGCGCTGCTCTCCGCGCCCTGGGAGATCCTCGAAGCCCACGTGCGCGACGTCATTGCGGCCGGCGCTTCGGCCCCCGGCCATGTACTGAACCTGGGCCACGGAGTGCCGCCGGAGACCGACGCTGCGGTGCTGACCCGCGTCGTCGAACTGATCCACTCGATCGCCCCGGAGTAACGCCGTGGCAACAGACGCCGACTCTTCCGCGGCGCTCTCTGCCGCGCCGACCGCCGTGGTGGTGGGCGGCGGGATTTCCGGCCTGCTGGCCGCCCGGGAGCTCGCCCGCGCCGGCGTCCGGACCACGGTGCTGGAAGCAACTGAGGAGTGGGGCGGCTGTGTCGGCAGCCACGTGGTGGCAGGTCTGACCCTGGACAGCGGCGCCGAATCCTTCGCCACCCGCACCCCCGCCGTGGCCGGGCTGGCCGAGGAACTGGGCCTCGGCGCGCAAATCGTCCCGCCGAACCCGGGCGGCGCCTGGGTCCAGCTGCCCGAGGGGCCGCGGGAGCTGCCCAAGACCGGCGTGCTGGGCATCCCCGCCAACCCCTGGGACCCCGAAGTCCGGCGTTCCCTTGGCCTGCTCGGATCCCTCCGCGCTTCCTTGGACGCCCTGCTGCCCGCGGCCGTGGGCACGAGGGCCGGGTCCACCAGTATTGCCGCACTGGTCCGCGCCCGGATGGGCAGCCGCGTGCTGGACCGGCTCGTCTCGCCGGTGGTCGGCGGGGTGCACTCGGCCGACCCGGCCCTGCTCGACGTGGATATGGTGGCGCCCGGACTGCGTGCCGGTATCCGCACGCACGGCTCGCTCGCCGCCGCCGTGGCCGCCCAGCGCCGGGGAGCCGCCCCGTCGGCGACTGCCCCGACGGGCGCCACGCCGGCTGCCCAGCGGTCCGGCACCCCCCGGCCCGGCCTGCAGAAGGCGGGTTCCGCGGTCGCCGGCCTCCGCGGCGGCATGCACACCCTGATCGACGCGCTGGTCCGGGAGCTGCGCGGGCTGGACGTGGCCCTGCTCAGCGGGACGCGTGCGGACGGGGTGCAGCGCACCCTCGGCGGCTGGCGGGTCACCGCGGGCCGCTCCGTGTTTGATGCCGAGAGGCTGGTCGTCGCGGTCGAGGGTCCGGCTGCCGTCGCGCTGCTCGCCGGTACGCTGCCGGGACTGACCGAACTGCGCCCGGCAGCGGGCCCGGACGTGCGGCTGGTGACCCTGGTGCTGGACTCTCCGGACCTCGATACCGCACCGCGCGGCACCGGAGTCCTGGTGTCCCCGCAAAGCCCCGGCATCCGCGCCAAGGCGCTCACCCACGCCACCGCCAAATGGGCGTGGCTGGCCGAGCGCACCCCGCCCGGCAGGCATGTGCTGCGCCTGTCCTACGGACGAGGTGACGGAAGCCCGGCCGGCGGGGCAGGCCGGGCCCGCCGGGAGCCCGGTACCGACGAAGAATTGTTCGACGCCGCGCTGGAGGATGCCGCCACGCTGCTGGCCGTCCCGCTGTCCCGGTCCGCCGTCGTCGGCTGGGACGTGGTGCGCTGGTCCGGGGCGTTGCCGTTCGCCTCGCTCGGCCACAAACGGCGCGTCGACCAGGTGCGGCGGCTCTGCGCAGCCGAGGGAAGCCTCGCCGTCGTCGGCGGCTGGCTCTCCGGAAACGGCCTCGCCGCAATCGTCGCCGACACCCCTTCGCAGGTGGCCGCGCTGCTGCCCTGAGGTCCGCAGAAGCAGACCGGAGGCGGGATTTTTCGGGCTCCTACAGCAGGCCGCTACCCGGAAAACAGCCGTTTGGGCAAATTTTCCCCGGGCGCCTTCCGCGGCTAGGCTCGATGACCATGGTTATGCACAGGTCCGAAGTTCCAGAGACGCCGGCCAGCCACCATGGGGGACTCCGGCGCGGCGCGGCAGCGGCAGCCCTTGGAGCGGTACTGGCACTCACCGCAGGGGTTCCTGCCACACACGCCGCCACGCCGACGCCCAGCCCGGACGCGCCGTCGGCCTCCATTTCGGTCGGCATCGACGGGGTGCTCGGCGGCCTCCTGGGCTCCTGGCCGACTCCCTCGCCGACGTCCGGCTCCGCCACTCCCGGCCCGACTCAAAGCACGTCGCCGCCGACGTCGACGGCGCCCGCACCGTCGACGGGTCCGGACCAGCGTGCTTCCCGGCGGCCCACCGTTCCGCCGGTCGCGCCCACGACCTCCGCGCCGCAACCGGTCCCGTCCGAGTCGGCGTCGCCGGTAACCGGCCAGCCGACGGGCAGCCAGCAGGCCCCGGCACCGGACCAGCCGCCCGGCAGCACCGCCCCCGGCGGAAACGCGGGCCAGACAGCCCCCGGCAGCGCGGTGCCTGACAGTGCGGTCCCCGGCGGCGCTGCGGGCACCTCTCCGGCAGCCCCGGGCGGAGCGCTCCAGTCGGGCGCCACGACGTCGGCAGCCACGGCCACGGCAGCATCCCCGCCGGCCCCCGCCAAGTCGGGGGACGAGATGGAGGCCGCCTCGGCCGTCGACCCGGCCGGCCCCTCCGCCCTGGTGGGCTGGGGCATCTGCCTGGTGGCCGTGTCCCTGGGCGCGGGCGCCGTCGTCCTCCGGTTGCGCAGGATGTAGGCCGCCCGATTCTTCCGGAGGCCCTCGCTTTGGTCGTCCGTTAGCGGCCATCTGCGGCAAACGGGCGGTCGCCGATGCTTGCGGACACTCAGGCGGGGGCGATCGGCGCCGGCTGCCCTGTTCGGGGACGAGCGGCGGTACGCCGCAACGCCCCCCCGTGTGAAATTAAGCACTTCTACGCGCTGTAGAAGTGCTCTATTTCGACTTAGCTCCGGGGAGGGGGCAGACTGGTATCCATGAGCCACACTTCTGCCGAATCTGTCACTAAAACCGGAAAAACAGCAGCCGAAGAATCCGGCGAGCAGTTCTTCACGCTCTGGACGGTCTTCAAGCGTTCTGCCGACGTCCTGCGCAGCGGCGACGCCGCCGAGGACTTCGAGGCGCTCTTGGCCCGGCTGGCCGAGGACGGCGTCGTCCACCGCGGCAGCTACGACGTTTCGGCGATGCGCTCCGACGCGGACGTCATGATCTGGCTGCACGGCCCGAAGGCCGAAGCGCTGCAGCGCGCCGTGCGCGACATCCGCCGGAGCAAGCTGTTCACCGRCACCGAAATCGCGTGGTCCGCCATGGGCGTGCACCGCGAGGCCGAGTTCGCCAAGAACCACACCCCGGCGTTCTCCCGCGGCGTGGAACCGGCCGAATGGCTCTGCGTCTACCCCTTCGTGCGCTCCTACGAGTGGTACCTGCTGCCGGATGCCGAACGCGGCGCGATGCTTCGCGACCACGGGATGCTGGGCCGCGACTTCCCGCAGGTCATCTCCAACACGGTGTCCTCCTTCGCGCTGGGGGACTGGGAATGGATCCTGGGCCTCGAAGCCCCGGAGCTCGTGGACCTSGTKGACCTGATGCGCCACCTGCGCGGCACCGACGCCCGGCACCACGTTCGCGAGGAAGTCCCCTTCTACACCGGCCGCCGGGTCAGTGCCGTCGAGATTGCCGAGGTCCTCGCATGAGCCCGCTGGATCCGCAAGTAACCGCCGATAATCCCGTCACCGAGGCCGGCCGGCTGGCCGCCAAGGAGTACGACGCCGTACTCCTCGCCTCCTTCGGCGGCCCCGAAGGCCAGGAAGACGTTATCCCGTTCCTGCGCAACGTGACCCGCGGCCGCGGCATCCCGGACGAACGGCTCGAAGAGGTTTCGCACCACTACCGCGCCAACGGCGGCATCAGCCCGATCAATCAGCAGAACCGCAATCTCAAGGCCGCCATGGAGGCTGAACTCGCCAACCGCGGCATCGGCCTGCCCGTGTTTTGGGGCAACCGCAACTGGGACCCCTATATCCCGCAGACCCTGCAGGACATCTACGACGCCGGTCACCGCAAGGTCCTGATGGTCACCACCAGCGCCTACTCCTGCTACTCCAGCTGCCGGCAATACCGTGAGGACATCGGCCTGGCGCTGACCGAATCCGGGCTGGACGGCAAACTCGAAGTGGACAAGGTCCGCCAATACTTCGACCACCCGGGCTTCGTGGAGCCGTTCATCGAAGGCACCGCCGCCGGCCTCGCCGACGTCCGCGCACAGCTGGCCGCGGCGGGCACCCCGGACGCACCGGTCCATATCCTGTTCGCGACCCACTCCATCCCCACCCGCGACGCCGAAGCCGCCGGCCGCTCCGAGGCCGAACCCCGCCAGTTCGAGCAGGACTCCGCCTACGTGGCCCAGCACCTAGCGACCGGCACCGAGGTCATCCGCCGGGTCGAAGCCGAGACCGGCGACACCGCGCCGTGGTCCCTCGTGTACCAGTCGCGTTCCGGCGCCCCGCATGTGCCCTGGCT
>NZ_JBFRFD010000239.1:0-5471 GCF_052114645.1 Arthrobacter sp. 2YAF22_2 | reverse complement strand
CGATGATGATAGCGATCATACGATACCGCGGAGAGCCGGGTCTGTGCCTGCTGAAGCATCCCAGCCAGACACCTCTGGGGCGTCGGTAATGGAGCAGCTGCGCTCGTTAACTGGCGCTTTGCCGGCGCTCGTCCCACGCTCGAATCTGTACTCACGACTTCGCGGGTGCAACACTGCGTGGATGAACATCTTCGAGTGGTGGCCTCTGGTCGATGCGGAAACACGCGACTGGCTCGTTGAGCACAACGGCGAGCCGCTGCCGCAGAATGTCATCGCCGACATCATGGCGGTTACGGGCGGCACGACGGATTCTGAGTGGTGGGCTGGCGAATCAGCAGACGGTCCGCAGCTTTCCGACACAGCTGTGGATTGGATCGAGGCTGTCGCCAACGACGAGGAGTCGACAGCCGGCTAAAATTTGCCGCCGCGTCCCACTGAAGGTTTCGCAAACGGGTGGCTGCCGCCAGGGTCAATTGATCAGTAGCTGTTGCGCACTAGGAAGTTCGGGGCCTGCTGGGTCCAGCCGCCTCGTCCCTGACGGACTCAAGGCCCCTCTCTGCACCCGCCGGGACCACTAGCCAACCCTCAGTAGGATGCTTATCGCCTACTGGAAAGCTTATCGAGCAGACGAGCAGACGAGCAACGCAGCAGGAAGCCGGCGGGCGGCCGATAGCGAAGGGAGACGCCGCTAAGGACGGAAGCCACTCTTGCCCGCGGCGTCGTTCCACCATCGTCGGAGCGCGTCGCCTGAGTCGACGATCTGGCCTCTGAGAACCTCCGGGAGCTCAGGGGCATTGCTACGGTGCCCGCGACACCGCTGCGGGCGAAACCCGGCCGTCGGAACTGTGAATCTTGAAGTTGGAGGTGACTGGTGCGGCTTCGGCTTGCGGAGTTCAGGGCGGAGGCAGTTGAGGACCGATAGAGTTTCGGCCTCGGAACTAGGCTGTCGTCTACCGCGACGCCGGCGCCGCCGACCCGGGGGACGCCGGCACGAAATCCGTCCTCTGGTATCACTTCGATGCTCCGGCCGCCGGCGGTTCCGTTTCGGTGAAACTGCGTCTGCGCTCTGCATCGATACCGGGGGAACGTCGTCGGGCGGGAGTTTGGCGCAGTCGTGGCTACCCGGCGCGAGGAAGCGGACGAGTTCTAGGCAACGGTGCTGCCCTCCGGCACGGCCGCCGTCGACTCCCATATCCCGCGCATACACCGCGCCGCGCCTTAGCCGGGCTGTTGTGGGGCAAACAGCTGTACCGCTACGCGGTGGCGCAATGGCTCGAAGGAGACTCGGCCCAGCGGATCCGGGACGTATCCCGTCCGGATGGCTGGCGTATCATCACATCATGGGGACGATCAGCACGTACCTGGACGCGATCGAAGGTGTGGACCGGGCTGCTCTTGAACGAGTTTACGCGATTGCGCGCGACGTAGTTCCCGAAGCCGAAGAAGGCACGAGCTATGGCATGCCGGCGCTGATGTACCGGGGTAAAGGCCTCATCTCCACGGTGCAAGCCAGGAAGTTCCTGTCGCTCTATCCCTTCAGCGGGAAAGTCGTGGCCGCCAACCGCGACGTACTGGCGAGTTTCGAAGTGACCAGCGGAAGCGTCCACTATTCAGTAGAGCATCAGCTGCCGGACGTTGCCTTGCGGCGCATTGTTCGGGGCCGCAAGGCCGAAATAGACGCCAGCATCTCCAGGCATTAGGTACGGTTCCCGTACCGTCCTATCCTGCCCAAGCGGCGTCTCCCGCGGCGGAAAAGATGGGCGAGTCCGCCTAGTTTGTCTTCCGCGACTTTGAGTAGGTGTGAGCAAGTGCAATTTTGGTGATCTTTGAGTCCGGGTTGGATTTGGCGCTGTTGATGTGTCTGTGGGCCTTTTGTGGCGCCATCGTCGTTGTTGAAGGCTGGGTCGCCGCGGCGGTGCGCAGGCACCTTCCGGACTTTCTGCCGCCCATCGACGTGGGGCTCCTGGTGGTGGAAATATTGCCCGACCGCGTCCATGTGTGGGCGCCTGCGGAATGATCATTGACCAGCGTCCGTTTTCGTTGATATACGACGAACCTCGAGGAGAAGATCATGTCGCCAAGTTCTACTCCGGCCACCGCGGCGCCGTTGATCGCCGTCGTCGGCGGGACGGGTCATCAGGGCGGCTCTGTCATTGACGCGTTGCTGGCGCAGGGCGCGCGGGTGCGTGCCCTCGTTCGTGATCCAGACAGGCCGGCCGCGCGTGCGCTGGCGGATCGGGGAGTCGAGTTGTCGGTCGGTGGCTTCACCGATCCGGCGGCGCTCGGCTCTCTGTTTGACGGGGTGGATGCCGCGTTCGCGATGACCACCCCGTTCCCGGGCGGCACCGCGCAGGAATCGGCGTCCGGGATCGCGATCGCCGACGCCGCGGCTCCCGCGGGTGTCCCACACCTCGTGTTCAGCTCCGTAGGCGGCGCCGAGCGCGCATCGGGCGTTCCACACTTCGAGAGCAAACGCCGCGTCGAAGAACACATCGAAACTCTGGGCATCCATCACACCTTCCTCCGCCCCGTCTTCTTCATGGATAACCTGTCCGGATTCATGACGAGCGTCGAGAACGGTCAGGTGGTCGTAAGGATGGCCCTTCCTGACGGCATCCCGCTGCAGATGGTCGCCGTTCGGGACATCGGCCGGGCCGCTGCGGCTATTCTGCTCGGCGGAACCGAAGTGGAGGGCAGCAGTGTGGAGATCGCCGGCGACACACTCACCGGCTCGCAGATCGCGGAGGCCATCGGCGAGCACGCGGGCCTTCCCGCGCGCTACGAGGCCCTGCCGCTCGAGGCCATCGCCTCTTTCGGCGACATGGCCGAGATGTTCCGCTGGTTCGCCGAAACTCCCGCCTACCAGGCCGACTTCGAGGCGACCCGCGCACTAGTACCGGACGCCCTCGACCTTCGCGGCTGGCTGGCCTCCTCAAACTGGCACCCGGGCGCGTGACCAGCTTCCGATAGGGACGGCACACCAATGAGGAAACACGTCGTTCGTCGCTGCGCCAGGCCCTTACTGGGGTTATGTGCCTTCTTCTACGACTCACTTCTTGGCCGCGGTGATGCTCGAGGACAAGGAATTTCCAGTGATGTTCGAAGGCTGGTTGCGCGTCCCAGTCGCTGACTGCGGAATTTATTGCCGGCCGGCCTCTAAACCCGATCCGTTCGGCTCGTCTATGGATAGGCGATATGGATGATGTGGGCGCTCAGAGTGTGAGGGCTACGCGGTCACGTTTGCGCTCTCCCAGGCGGTCGCGGCGCCGGCCTGGGCGAGAGCGATGGCGCTGGCCCGTCCGATACCGCGGGCTGCACCCGTTTCCACGGCGATCTTCCCGAAGGGGAGAAAGCTCCTGCAGAATGCCCCGCCTGGCAAACAGTTTCGCCTCTCGCTACGGTCGTCGCGATCTCATCAACGGAGGGCATTGCCCCTTTCGCTGCATGCCTTACGCGTGGTACGACATCCATATGTCCCACCATGATGTGTTCACTGGATTCCCGATTGAAGTCAACAACGGGAAAACTCGCCGGTGGGGCGCGATATTGGTCAAGGCTGTCTTTGCGATCCTGGTGGTCGGCGCTGTTCTGTCGGCGATTCTTTGGGCCGCCGTCAGTAGCGACATGGGCGCATTGATCCTGTCCGCCACGTTTGCGGCCTGCGCTGGCCTGATGGTCATTCGGCAGGCACTTCTGGCAGAACGAGGGTAGTCCATGCTTGATCAGGGCATCACCTACAACACGACCATGGCGATGGTCGCAGGTGCCATCATGCTCTTGTTGCTCGTCTTCCTGCGAGTGGTCCAGCAACCTGGTCGCAAAACGATCGACGGATGGGCTTGGATGTTTGCTGCCCTGGGGCTGTTTTTGGCCGTCACCGGCACTCACATGACCCTCACGTGGCCACTGAAACAGATTCCCGTTCCCGGCGTCCCTTGTTGCGCGGTGGACAACCTCACCTTCGGTGAACCCGCCATGTTCTATGGATTTCTGGTGTTCTTCGGGGCCATTGCGTTGATGCGTGCCGAGAGAGCCGCCGTCGACCGCGGGGGGCAGTTCGAGCTCGTGGCCACCGTCCGGCCGTTCCTGTACGCGGGTGCCTTCGGCGGCATCGGGCTCATCATGATCGCCGTCGCCGGACTTGARTTCGGGATGTGGCATCCACCCGAGGTGGAACCCATTGCCGGGATGCTGGCGGGCTCCATTCTGGAAGCGCTCTACATGGCGTTCGCCTACATCATCACTGGCGTGGCCGCGATTACAGCCCCGTTCGCTCCTGAGCATCGCCTGGTGGCCAGGGTCTTCGTTGTGTCGTTGTTCATCGCAGGAATGAWGTGGCTGTTCCTCAGCATCACCGTCTTCTACGGACACGTCGGCTTCTTCCCGCACTAAGCCTTGATCCGCCGATCTGCCTGGGCGGATGAGCTGTAACCAGTTTGAGCGGATTGCGGGCCGAGGGCATGGTGTGGCGCCCGTCCTCCTGACTATCGGCACCTTCGACGCCGTCGCAGACTCTGATTCGGCCCCGGGTGCGTTGCTGTGCAAAGCCCGGACAATCAAAGCCTCTGGGACGGCACCGTTGGATTGCTTGCAGCACGCGTGGCCCGCAACGCGACCCTGAGAGCCCCCCGGCAGCGTTCCTGGCCGGGGCGGGGCGTAGACCGGCGCTGGCGCTGGGGCCCGGACCGGTGCGGATACCGGTGGAGGCGCAGGCTGGGGAGTGGTGTCTGAAACGGAGGCGGGGGAGGCGGCACGCTGCCAACTTCGGCATCGGCGGCGCCAAATACCTGCTGATCTGCGATCACCACCCGTAGAACGCGTACCGGACCGAGAACCCCCGGGGCTGGGCCATCTTTGTCGAGGTCGAGGGCAAAGACTGCAGCTGCCCTTCGCAGGATCCGCTCGTCACCCGCATCTCGGATGACCTGACAAACGAACCGTTCGGCGCCGTCACTTCAAGAAGGGGATTCCGGAGGAGTTCGCGCCCGAGCCGGTAACCGTCCAACACCAGGGCTAGACCAAGTCACGGGTAAGGGGGCACATCTGAACTGCTTCCCTAAGGCTGGACTGAGAATTCATCTCTCACTTACGGGGAGCAGTTTCATGTTTTAGAGCAGTGGGTTGTCTGTCGGTTAACCCCACACGGGTTTGTGAATCGAGCTATACAGTTGATGCATGGCTGCCAGCCGCAATCCGCTCGACGACCTTCGCGAAATCATCGGCCATCTGACCGATCAGCTCAAGCTGCCCGGCTCGGAGCGCGTTGATGATCTGGTCGGCGATCTCGTCGGCGCGAGGCCCGGGCCGGCCCGGCCGCTGTCCGAGGTGCAGGCCGAGCTCGACGCGCTGGTCGGACTGGAGACTGTGAAAGAACAGGTGCGGGCCCTCGTCGCACTGCTCCAGGTTCAGGCTCGCCGTAAGGCGCACGGCCTGCCGGAGGTGGCCACATCACAGCATCTTGTGTTCCTCGG
>NZ_JBFRFD010000238.1:0-5474 GCF_052114645.1 Arthrobacter sp. 2YAF22_2 | reverse complement strand
GCGTTGCCCTACCTCAAGCCGGGCAAGGTGCTGCGCGTGGTACTGGGCTGGGCTGGCCTGGCCGGGATGCTCTCCTGCGGGCTGCTGCTGAGCGTGGACCGTTCCTTTCCCGGCTTCATCGCACTGTGGCCAACCCTGGCTGCGGCGGCCATCATTGTGGCCGGGCGGAGCGGAAGCCGCTTCGGCGTGGACCGGTTCCTGACGTGGCGGCCGCTGGTGGCGCTCGGTGACAACTCCTACGCACTGTACCTTTGGCACTGGCCGCTGCTGGTGCTGGCCCTCGCCGCGATGGGATTGAGTTCGCCGAACCTGTGGCAGGGCCTCGCCGTTGTCGCTGTGTCGGTGCTGCTGGCCGTGCTCACCACACGCTTCGTTGAAAAGCCGCTGCGCGAATGGCACTGGCCGCAGCGCCGGGCCTGGCGCACCGCCGTCGTGATCGCCGCCTGTGGTGCCGTGCTGGCCGGGCCGGTCACGCTCTGGCAAAGCCATATGGTGGCGGACGAGGCCGCTGCCGCGTCCCAGCCCAGGGAGCTGACGCCCGGCGCCGCCGCCCTGGCCCCGGAGAACGCGGGCAAAACGACGCCGGACGCGAAGATCATCCCGGCGCCGGGCGCCATGAAGAACGAATGGGCTGACATCGACGGGCTGTGCACGGACAAAAACATTCCCAGCGACCCGCTGCTGGCGGGCTGCCTGCAGAACAGCCGCCCGGACCCGGTCGTCAAGAGAATCGTTGTGCTCGGCGACTCGCACGCCCAGCAGTACATGGCCGCGCTGGGTCCGATCGCCAAGAGCCACGGCTGGGAAGTCGTCACCCTGCTCAAGGGCAACTGCCGCTTCGGCGGAGAATCCACCGAGCGCGACGCGGACTGCAACGCCTTCAACAAGGCCAGCTCCGACTACGTCCTGGAGCACAAGCCGGACGCCGTCTTCACGGTCGCTTCGCTCACCCTCAAGGACGCCCCGTACGAAACCGAGGTGCCGCAGTACCTCGAAGGCATCAAGCCGTTCACCGACGCCGGGATCGAAGTGGTCGGCATCCGCGACAACCCGCGCTTCAACATGAACATGCCCGAATGCGTCCAGAAGAAGGGCACCCACGCGGCCGACTGCAACGTCCCGCTGCAGGAGTCCCTGGCCGCGTCCTCGCCGCTGGACGACTATCGCGGCAAGGTCCCCCGGCTCCATCTCATGGACATGAGCGATTTTATCTGCGCCGACCGGACCTGCCCCGCGGTCGTCGGCAATGTCTACGTCTACAAGGACGACAACCACCTGACCAAGACCTACGTGCAAAGCATGATCCCGATGTTCGAGGAGCGACTGCTCGCCGCCACCGGCTGGAAGTGACGCCCGCGGCGCCTCGGTCGGATGGCGTTGCTCACATCCGTCGCCCGGAATATGGGGATCGCCGCCAAGGTTCTACTATTTACTCAATACTTCTGCACAGGCCATGCCCGTAATGACGGGCTGGTCATCTGCTGCAATCCCTACCCGTGAACCCGGAAACCCAAGGTAAGAGGCGCACTCATGACCCAGCCCGAACACGACCCCTTTGGCTTCGTCGGCCTGACCTACGACGACGTCCTGCTCCTGCCGGGACACACCAACGTGATCCCTTCCGAGGCGGACACTTCGTCCCGGATCTCCAAGCGCATCACCGTCAACACGCCGCTGCTTTCCGCCGCGATGGACACCGTGACCGAATCGCGGATGGCCATCGCGATGGCCCGCCAGGGCGGCCTCGGCGTCGTGCACCGGAACCTCTCGATCGCCGACCAGGCCGACCAGGTGGACCGGGTCAAGCGCAGCGAATCCGGCATGATCACCAACCCGCTCACGATCGGCCCCGAGGCGACGCTCGCCGAACTGGACGAGATCTGCTCGCACTACCGGGTATCCGGCCTGCCGGTCGTGGACGAGGGCATGCGCCTGCTGGGTATCGTTACGAACCGCGACACCCGGTTCGTGCCGGAGGCGGACTTCCCGATCCGGCTGGTCAGCGACGTCATGACCAAGATGCCGCTGGTCACCGGGCACGTGGGCATCAGCCGCGAGGAGGCCTCCCACAAGCTGGCCACCAACAAGATCGAGAAGCTTCCGTTGGTCGACGAGCAGGGCCGACTCAAGGGCCTCATCACCACCAAGGACTTCACCAAGGCCGAGCAGTACCCGCTGGCCACCAAGGACGACGAGGGACGGCTGCGCGTCGGTGCCGCCATCGGGTTCTTCGGCGACGGCTGGGAACGTGCCATGACCCTGGTCGACGCCGGCGTCGACGCCCTCTTCGTGGACACCGCAAACGGCCACTCACAGGGTGTCCTGGACATGATCCGCCGGTTGAAGTCCGATCCGGCCGCCGCGCACGTGGACATCATCGGCGGTCAGGCCGCCACCCGCGAAGGCGCGCAGGCGTTGATCGACGCCGGTGCCGACGGCATCAAGGTCGGAGTGGGCCCGGGGTCCATCTGCACCACCCGCGTGGTGGCCGGCGTCGGTGTCCCGCAGATCACCGCTATCTACGAGTCCGCCAAGGCCGCCATCCCCGCCGGTGTGCCGCTGATCGCCGACGGCGGCCTACAGTACTCGGGCGACATCGGCAAGGCCCTGGTGGCCGGCGCCGACACCGTCATGCTCGGCTCCCTGCTGGCTGGCTGCGATGAGTCCCCGGGCGACCTGATCTTCGTCAATGGCAAGCAATTCAAGCTCTACCGCGGGATGGGCTCCCTCGGCGCCATGCAGACCCGAGGGAAGAACACTTCCTACTCCAAGGACCGCTACTTCCAGGCCGACGTCTCCGGCGACGACAAGCTGATCCCCGAAGGCATCGAAGGCCGCGTCGCCTACCGCGGCCCGCTGGCCTCCGTGGCGCACCAACTGGTCGGCGGCCTCCGCCAGACCATGTTCTACACCGGAGCCGCGACAATCCCCGAGCTGAAGGCCCGCGGCAAGTTCGTCCGGATCACCGCCGCGGGCCTGAAGGAATCCCACCCGCACGACATCCAGATGACGGTGGAGGCGCCGAACTACGGCTCGCGCTGAGCGAAAATGTCTGAATTGCGACCGGCCCGGGCGCCCAGCCGAAAGCTCACGCTGAGGCCGTACGCCCGGGCCGTCGCGCAGGTGCTGCGGGTCAGCTTCCGTGCCTCGCCCGCCGCCGTCGTGATGAAAGTATTGGGCTCGCTGATCTCCGCGGTGCTGCCGCTGGTCACCACCTACTTCGCCGCGCTGACCACCACGGCGCTGGCGGCCGCCTATGCGGGCAACGCGGCGGCGGGACCGCAGGCGATCATATATGTGGTCATCACGGCGGCGCTCGGCCTCTTCTGGGGAGCGTTCAGCAGCGTGGACCGCTACATCCAGCAACTCATGAGTTTCCGGGTCGGCGCGGTCGTGGGGGACCAGATGTACGAGCGGTTCCTCGCTCTCGACTTCTGGCGCTATGACGACAAGGAGACGGTGGACCTGTACGACCGGGCCAAGCGTTTCTCCGACTCCTACGCGCGGGTCCTGGACCGAATCGCCGCCATCTTCACCCAGCTGGTCTCCGTGATCTTGGCCATCGGCGCCCTGCTGCTGGTCAGCTGGTGGATCGCCGTGATTGTCCTGATC
This sequence comes from Arthrobacter sp. 2YAF22_2, assembly GCF_052114645.1. NCBI lineage: Bacteria > Bacillati > Actinomycetota > Actinomycetes > Micrococcales > Micrococcaceae > Arthrobacter > Arthrobacter sp. 2YAF22_2. The sequence goes on along the minus strand of NZ_JBFRFD010000238.1, from coordinate 1,862 downwards.
GCGATCGTGCCCAGCGTCTACCTGCAGTTCAGGCTCTCCCGGGAACAGATCGCGCACTGGAACACCCAGGTCGATTCGCGCCGGCAGCGCCGGATGATCGAAACGAACCTGCTGCGGCCGCAACACATCGCGGAGATGCGGCTCTACGGGATCGTCGGCTACCTGATGGGGCTCCGTTCCCGGCTCCGGGACGCGGATGAGAAACGCCGGCTGGACTTCCAGAAGCGCTACATCCCCAAGCAACTCGCCGCCGACGCGCTGCAGTACGGCGCCGAGGTGGTCTCCTTGATCTGGGTGGTGGGACAGGTCATCGCCCGGGCCGCGCCGGTGGGGCAGTTCCTCTACGTCCAGCAGATTGTCAGCCGTGCCCTGTCCACCGCCAACAACTTGGTCTCCTCGCTCAGTTCCATCGACGAGGACCTCTCGAACCTGACGGACTACGAGTTGTTCATGGCGCTGCCGGCGCACTCCGAGCACGCCCCTGCCCTGCTGCAGGCGCCCCGGACGGTGGAACTGCGGGACATCCGCTTTACCTACACCGGCAGCGAGCTGGAAGTCATCAAGGGCATCTCGCTGACCATCCGGCAGGGCCAGCACATCGCCATCGTGGGGGAGAACGGCGCCGGCAAGTCCACCCTGATCCGGATTCTTGCCGGGCTCTACCGGCCGGATTCCGGGCAGGTACTGCTCGACGGCGTCGACCTCGCCGCCGTCGACGTGAAGTCCTGGCACCGCCACCTGGCCGTGCTCAGCCAGGAGTTCCTCAAGTACGAGTTCGCCACCGCGGCGGAGAACATCTTCTTCGGCGACGTCGACGCACCCCGGGATGACGCACGGGTCCGCCGGGCCGCGGCCGACGCGGAGGCCCTCGAGTTCATCAACAGACTGCCCAACGGGCTGGACAACCACGTCAGTAACTGGATGGAGGATCCCCGCGGCCGGAAAGGCAGCGGGCTCTCCGGCGGCCAGTGGCAGCGACTGGCGATGGCCAGGAACTTCTACCGCGACGCGTCCTTTATGGTGATGGACGAGCCGACGTCGGCGATCGACGCCCTGGCCGAGCACCGGATCTTCACCCGGCTCTTCGCGGACCGCAGCAGCACGATGATCGCCATCAGCCACCGCCTCGCGACAATCGAGAAAGCGGACATCGTCTACATGCTCGAGGACGGTCGGATCGTCGAGCAGGGCACCCACAAGGAACTCGTGGCCTTGCGCGGCCGCTACTTCCGGATGTTCGAATCACAACTGACGGTGGAGGAACCCGAAGAGGTCTGAGCCGCGTCGACCGTCCGGCGCCGGGCCCTCGACCGTGGTCCGGACTCGTGCCAGGCTCGGTTGCGCTGGGACGCTGCTGAAGCCGAACGTCACCGGGGGCCGCACGGCTGTCAAAGCGCCCGCACTCCGGCCCTCCCAGGTGACGTCGGCATGGCGGATGCGATGGACGTCGGTGACACCGTAGGACTCGCGTTTTCCATTGCCCGCGGTTCCCGAGGTCCTGGCGCCCGGGCTGAGGAGGCTGGCCAGCGGGCTGACCGCGCGCAGCCACCTGGGATGTACTGCGAGGGGCCGCGGGACGGCGCGGAGGGCGAACCCGAGGGGAGTCCTGCCGCCGGTCCCGGCGGTGACCGTCAAAGGCCCGGCCTCCACCACGAGCGTCCCCCACCCCAGCGAAACGTCCACACCGATCACGCGCACCTCGTCGAAGGTGTAGGTCGCGGCGACGAAATCGGCCACTTCCCGCGTGGGTGCGAGCAGGATCCGATGGCCGGAGGGCAGCTGCACCATGACATCGGCGAACGGACCGAACGGGGAGGCCTGCCAGAACCCGATCACGGCCCTGAGTCCGGACAGCGTTCCGA
>NZ_JBFRFD010000237.1:0-5514 GCF_052114645.1 Arthrobacter sp. 2YAF22_2 | reverse complement strand
ATCCGGCACCGTTCGCAAGCTTCCTGCGCCTGGCGGAGGTCACCGTGGCCAGCACCTCGCCGGAGCGCTTCCTGCGGATCGCAGCCGACGGTGCAATGCGGGCCGAGCCGATCAAGGGCACCCGGCGGCGGGACGCCGACGCCGGCCGGGACGAACTGCTGCGCCGCGAGCTCGAATCCTCCCCCAAGGACCGGGCCGAGAACATCATGATCGTGGACCTGCTGCGCAACGACCTCAGCCACTTCGCGGTGCCCGGTTCCGTCTCGGTCAACCGGCTGTGCTCGATCGAAAGCTATGCCACGGTCCACCAGATGGTCAGCACCATCGACGCACAACTCCGGCCCGGAATGCCCCGGGCCGAGGCAGTGGCGGCCTGCTTCCCGGCGGGCTCCATGACAGGCGCCCCCAAGGTCAGCACCATGGCCATCCTGGACCGTCTCGAGGCCGCCCCGCGCGGCGTCTACTCCGGGGCTATCGGCTATTTCTCGCTCAACGGCGCCACCGACCTCGCGGTGGCCATCCGCACCTTGGTGGTGGCGGCCGGCACGGACGGCGGCGCTACCCTGAGCCTGGGCATCGGCGGCGCCATCACCGCGGACTCCTCGCCGCAGGAGGAGTACGAGGAGATCCGGACCAAGGCCTTCGGCGTGCTCTCCGCCCTTGGCACCGGCTTCCCGCAAGGCTAGGGGCCACTAAGACCGGTCCGCTCACGGTGTCCGCGGGCGGTCAAAGGAAACAGGAGCTAGGCCGACGCCGCCGAACGCACCGCTTCGGCCATCGTGGTCGTCGGGCGTCCGATCAGCTTGCTCAGGTCTCCAGTCGTCACCAGAAGATCACCGCGGGCGATCCCCAAATCAGAATCCGCGAGGATTTCTGCGAACGCTTCCGGCACACCCACCCCAGTCAGCATGCCAGCGTATTCCTGGGCCGGGAGGTCCTGGTAGGTAATTGCCCTTCCCGCTACCGAGCTGAACTCGGCGGCAAGCTCGGTCATGGTGAACGCCTCGTCGCCGCCCAGTTCGTAGATCGCACCGGCTTGATCGTCGGCAACAAGCACAGCCGCGGCGGCCTGTGCGTAGTCGGCGCGGGAGGCTGCACTGATTCTGCCATCGCCGGCGCTTCCGGCGACCGCACCCTGTGCCAACGCTCCCGGGAGCTGGTCTGTGTAGTTCTCCAGGTACCAGCCGTTGCGCAGGAGAGCGAAGGGAACCCCGGCTTCCCGGAGGAGTGCCTCGGTGGCCTGGTGCTCTGCCGCGAGCTTCATTTCGGAGGTGTCCGCATTCGCGATGCTCGTATACGCGATGAGGTCCACGCCTTCAGCCCTGGCGGCCTCGATCACGGTCCGGTGCTGCGGCACCCGCTCCCCAACGGCACTGCCGGAAATCAGGAGGACTTTGCGGGCACCCCTGAGGGCCGCCGCCACGGAGTCCGGGTCCGAATAATCCATCGCCGTCACCTGCACACCCCGGGCGGCGAGATCTGCCAGTTTTTCGATGGAGCGGCCGGCGGCCACAATCTCCCCCGCCGGGACCTCGCGTTCCAGCAATGCTTCAACAACGTGGCGGCCAAGCTGGCCGGTTGCGCCTGTAACGACGATGCTCATGATTTCCTCTCAGGATTTGTACTCGGTCACCGGTCACAACCAGCGCCTCGGCCGATTACTTCCCAAAAGTTAGTACGCACTTTCAGGTAAGGTACAGGCATGAAGGAAAGTAGCAACACCACAAGTCTTCGTGCGAGCTTTCCTGACGGCGTGTTCCCGGCAGGATGCCCCAGCCGGACGGTGTTGGACCACGTCACCAGTAAGTGGGGAGTACTCATTCTGGTAGCCCTGTCCGAAGGCGAGCAGCGCTGGAGCGAACTTCGCCGCAGGGCCGACGGCATCAGTGAAAAAATGCTGGCCCAGACCCTAAAGACCCTGGAGCGTGACGGGCTGGTCAATCGAAAGGCACAGGCGGTCATTCCCCCGAGAGTGGACTACAGCCTGACCGACCGCGGCTATGTGCTGAGCGCATTGCTGGTTCCGCTGGTCGCCTGGGCTTTCGACAACGCCGATGACATCCTCCACGRCCAGCGCTGATGGTTCCCCGAGGGCTTTCCTGCCGGGCTACTGCAGGGTTGCGGTCAGACGGGCGACGTTATCCACGTATTTGACCCGCATGGGCCGCTTTAACCAGTCTTCGAGCTTGAGCTCGTGCGAAATGCCGCGGTAGGTGTCCTCCACGGCGCGGATCCTCTGCACGATGTCCTCGCCGAGCAGCATGACCGAGACCTCGAGGTTCAGCGAGAACGAGCGCATGTCCATGTTGCTTGAACCAAGAACGGCGACCTCGTCATCGACGGTGAAGTGCTTGGCGTGCAGCACGAACGGGGCTTTGTAGAGGTGGATGCGAACCCCGGCTTCCAGCAGCGCCTCGTAGTAGGACTGCTGGGCATGGTGAACCAGGAACTGGTCGCCTTTTTCCGAGACGAAGAGTTCGACGTCGACGCCGCGCTGGGCCGCGGTGGTCACTGCGTAGAGCAGCGAGTCGTCCGGGACGAAGTAGGGGCTGCAGATGGAGAGTTTGTGCTGCGCGGAGTAGATCAGCGTGTTGAACAGGCGAAGGTTGTTCTCGGTGATGAAGCCGGGGCCGCTGGGGACCACCTGGGCGGTGACATGGCCGGGGACTGCCTCGGGCCGGTGGCCCAGCTGGTGCTCAAGCGATTCGTCGGTCTCGCTGAGCCAGTCGGTGGCGAACACGACGTTCAGCGTGGTGACGATCGGGCCGCGCATGCAGGCCATGAGTTCGACCCACTCCCGGCCAATCTTGCGGTGCCGGGGGTTGTTATAGGACGGTTCGATCAGGTTCTGCGAGCCTGTGAAGGCGACCTCACCGTCGATCACCATGATCTTCCGGTGATTGCGCAGGTCGGGCCGGCGCCACTGGCCGTGCACGGGCCGCAGCGGCAGCATCGGGCGCCAGCAGATCTTACTGGCCCTGAGCCGCGCGATCAGTTTGCGGTATCCCTTGATCCGCAGCGTGCCGAGGTGGTCGAAGAGGATCCGGACCTCGACGCCGCGTTCGGCGGCGTCTTCGAGGGCAGTCAGCAGCTCGTCCGTGATGTGGTCCGAGCTCATGATATAAAACTCGGCGTTGATGAAGGACGTGGCCTCCCGGGCTGCCGCGGCCATCGCCGTGATGGAGTCCGGGTAGCCCGGCAGCAGCTGCACGCTGTTGCCGTCCACCATGGGCAGCGAGCCCAGGGTCTTGTTGAGTTCCGCGGCGGAGGCTACCCACTCTGGTCCGGCATACTGGCTTTCGACGGCGGCCAATGCGGATGTCCCGGCCCGAACCCGAGTGTTCACCGCTTCCTGTTGCGCTCGGCGCCGGCGGGACAGCCGGAAGTTACCGAACAGCAGGAACAGTATGACGCCAAGCGCCGGCACGAAAAAGATGCCCAGCAGCCAGGCCATGGCAGTGGTGGGACGTCGATTGCCGGGGATGATGCCGAGGGCCAGGACTCGGATGGCGAAGTCGATGAAGCCCAAAATCAGGACGCCCCAAGGCGGGAGCGTCCCCACTAGCGAAAATGGCCACAGCACAGGCGAATCCTCCGGGTTCCAGACCCGCGGAACAGTTCCGGAACGGGCAACCCGCAAATCCTATCCCGGCGCGCCGCACTAAGCTGAAGGCATGACTACCCCTGCCTCTGTTCCGGCCCCCGCCACGGTGCTGGTGTTCCTCGATCCCGCATTTGAGGACGGCCGCATCGCCGACGCTTCCAAGCCCCAACTGATGGCCACGGACCAGGGTGCGACCCGCGGCGACGGCGTTTTTGAGTCGTTGCTCGCGGTGGGCGGAACACCGCGCAAGCTGGCGGCCCACCTGAGCCGGCTGGCCGGCTCAGCCCGCGCCCTGGAGCTGGACATCCCGGCCGAGGGCGCCTGGCGGCGCGCCATCGGGACCGCCATCAGCGAGTTCCGCGGGCAGGCCCGCCCGGACGGCGGCGACTCCGACGGTTCGGACGAGGTGGTGGTGAAGCTGCTCGCCACCCGTGGCGTCGAGGGCGCCGGTACACCGAGCTGCTGGGTACAGGCCTCCCCGCCGCCCGCCGCCGGCCGCCGGCAGCGCGAGACCGGCGTCGACGTTATCCTGTTGGACCGCGGTTACGACAGCGAGGCGGGCGAACGCGCTCCATGGCTGCTGCTCGGCGCCAAGACGCTGTCCTACGCGGTCAACATGGCGGCGCTGCGGTACGCCCACCACCAGGGCGCCGACGACGTCATCTTCACCTCCGCCGACGGCCGGGTCCTGGAGGGCCCGACGTCGACCGTGCTGCTGGCGCACCTGGACAGCACCGACGACGGCGCCGGTGGGACTCGCACCGTGCGCCGGCTGATCACGCCGCAGCTGGACAGCGGGATCCTGCCCGGCACCTCGCAGGGCGCGCTGTTCACCGCTGCCAAGGCGGCCGGCTGGGAGTTGGGCTACGGGCCGCTGGTACCCGCCGACCTGTACGACGCCGACGCCGTCTGGCTCATCTCGAGCATCCGGCTGCTCGCCCCGGTGAACCACGTCGACGGCAAGGAGATCGGCACCCCCGAACTGCGCCGGCAGCTCACCGCAGAACTCAACGAACTGTTCGCCACGGTCGAGTAACCACGGTCGAGCAAAACAGTCTGCTAGACCGAAACGGCCGCGGCTTCGCGGACCAACTCGGCGGAGAGGTCGGCGGTCAGGTCATCGACGACCTGACCGTACAGCAGGGCGCCCTTGGCGGCGCTGGACCCGGCGGCGGAGGAGAGGCAACCGGTGGCCGGCGTCCGTTCCGGCACCACGGGTAGCCGGTCAAAGCGCGGCAGGACGGCGGCAGGACCGTCGACCAGGCGGTCCATCGCGACCCTGGCCGGTTCGAGGTGCAGCATGAGCGAGGTTTCCAGGACCCCGCCGTGCTCGATGTCCCAGCCCGGGAATCCATCCGGGTAGACCCGGCCCAGCGTGTCCGGGCTGACGAAGTCCCAGTACGAGAGCAGCAGCACGCTCTGCTCCGCGCCCGGGCCGATCCTCAAGTCTTCCAGGGCCAGGTCGATTCCCTCGTACAGGAACTGGTAGTTCTCGAAGTGGCCGTTGACGAAGACCACGTGCCGGACGCCCTGGTTGAGGAAGGACTTGGCCAGGTTGCGCGCCACCTTGATGAGGGTTTCGCCGTCCAGGCTGGTGGTGCCGGAGAGGTGGTTGCCGCCGCCGGACTTTTGCTGCGACTTGTACCCGTAGGAGATGGGCTGCGCCACCAGGGCACCCAGCCGCCGGGCAACGCCCTCCGCGAAGCGCGAGGACAGAATCGTGTCCGTTCCGAGCGGCAGGTGCGGCCCGTGCTGCTCCAGGGACCCGACGGGGATGAGGACGATCGCCTCCCCGGTTGCCAGGGCCTCGCGGTAGGCAAAGGCATCCAGGTCTTCCAGAAATACTGACTTGTCCATGCTGGTGGTGCTCCTCATGAAATACGGGGTGAAAAGTGGCGGCGGCCAGGGGC
>NZ_JBFRFD010000236.1:0-5517 GCF_052114645.1 Arthrobacter sp. 2YAF22_2 | reverse complement strand
GTCTTGCGCGCGCCGCCGACCACCAACACCGAGCCGCGGTCATTTTTGCTGGACCCGCCGCCAGGCAGCGGCCAGCCGCGCAACAGCGTCGGGGTTATCTGTACCGGGGGAGCCGGTTCAACGGGGGCGGACATCCGCGTCCCCTGCGTGTTCCGTGACTGCCACGCCCTGCTCCGCCAAGTGGTCGGCCAGATTGAAACTCTCGAGCTGCCACGCGCCGGTCCCGGCTGGCCGCACAAACCGGCTGATTGAGGCATTCAGGACGCTGGTCGTGGCGGCGATGTCCAGCAACTCGGTCTCCGTGAAGCCCTCCAAAATGTAGCGGAACAGCAGGATCAAGGCGTCATGGCAGACCAACAGGACTTCCTCGCCGGGGTGGTCCCGGTCCAGGTCCGCAAGCAGCGACCGGAGCCGCAGCACAACGTCGGCCCACGATTCGCCGCCCGGCGGCCGGTAGTAAAACTTCCCGAGCCACCGCCGTCGTTCGGCTTCCTGCGGCAGCCGCGCCTCGACCCCGGCGGAGGTCAGCATGTCCAGGATTCCGAGCTCACGGTCGCGGAGCCGTTCATCCAGCCGGATCTGTTCCCGCCACCCGCCGGTCTGCAGTGCCAGTTCGGCCGTCTGGCGGGCACGCGCGTATGGGGAGGACCACACGGCGCCGCGGCTCTGCTGGGGGACGCCGGCCAGCCGCCGGCCCAGGGCAAGTGCCTGCTCCCGGCCGGTGTCCGAGAGCCCGACGTCGGCGTCCCGCGCCGGGACGTTGATGACTTGCGCCCCCGTCTCCCGCGCGCGGGTGGCGGCCACGTTGCCTTCGCTCTCCCCGTGACGGACCAGAACGAGTCCCGTGATGCCGTGCCGGTTGCCGCCGGTGCGTCCGTTTGCGTCCATTCCGCTCACCGTTACCTCCTGTGCGCCGGCCCGCGGGGGCCCGGATCTGGTCCGGCCGTCCACGGGGGGTCCCGGGGGACCGGAAAGGCCCACGTTACTACCGTTCCCCTGACCTGTCGCGGTACGGAATTGACGGACCCGGCTGGCAGGATGGAGCCATGCGTATCCTGATCGCCCCGGACAAATTCAAGGGCTCCCTGACCGCCGTCGAGGCTGCCGCAGCTATCGCCGAAGGCGCGCTCCGTGTCTACCCCGACGCCGAGACCGTCCAGTTCCCGGTCGCCGACGGCGGCGAGGGGACCCTCGAAGCGGCCGTCGCCGCCGGATACGAGGAGCGCCTGAACGCGGTCGTGGGTCCGATCCTGGCCCCGGTTGGCGCGGCCTGGGCAATCCGCAAAGATTCCTTCGGCGGTGCAACAGCGGTCATCGAGACGGCCCAGGCCTCCGGGCTGGCCCAGATGGAACCAACACCCGCCAACGCCCTGCGGGCCCACAGCTACGGGTGCGGGCAGCTGATCGCGGCCGCTCTGGACGCCGGCGCCACCGAGATCGTGCTGGGCCTGGGCGGCTCGGCCATGAGCGACGGCGGCAGCGGCGCCCTGCGCGCGCTCGGCCTCAAACCCCTGGACGCCGCCGGCAACGTGGTGCCCCTGGGCGGCGGCTCGCTCGCCGAGGTGGCCGCCGTCGACGTCAGCGGCCTGGATCCCCGGCTGGCGACCGTGACGTTCAGGATTGCCGTGGATGTGCAGAATCCGCTCTACGGGCCCGACGGCGCCGCCCACGTCTTCGGCGCCCAGAAGGGCGCCGACGCGGACGCCGTGGAAGTCGTCGATGCCGGGCTGCGCAATTGGGCTTCGGTGCTGCGGCAGACCACCGGCCGCGACGTCAACGTGCCGGGCGCGGGCGCGGCGGGCGGCTTCCCGGCGTCGTTCCTGGCCTTTAGCAACGCTTCGCTGGAGGGCGGCTTCCAGCTCGTCGCCGGGCTGACCGGGCTGGCCGGCAAGCTGGCCGACGCGGACCTGGTGATCACCGGCGAGGGATCGCTGGACTCGCAGTCGCTGGCCGGGAAGGCGCCGATCGCCCTCGCCGATGCCGCCCGCGAACTCGGTATCCCGGTGATCATGGTCGCCGGCCGGATCCTGGTCACCCCCGAGGACCTCGCGCGGCACGGCGTGGTCGCGGCCGCCCAGCTCCTGGACGTTGCCCCGAGCCCGGCGGACGCTGTCGCGAACGCCGCCAAGTACCTGGCCTGGACCACCAGCCAGGTCCTCGAAGGGGCCTGACGAACCCGCACGCGCAGGCGCCGGTTTCGTAGCGCGGTTCGGCCTATTCCGGGCCGGCCCCGCGGCGGAGCCTGCTGGGAATCAGCACGAGCAAGACCAAGAGCACGGCCAGCAGGACCGCGCCGGCGGTAAGGCCGGCCGCCCGTCCGGCGCTTACGTCAAAGACGAGCGCGGAAGTTCCCACGCTCAGGAGAGCGACGCCGGCCAGGGCCGCCTTTGCGATCCGGTCCGCGCTGGACACCAAGGTCGCCTTCAGGCCTTGCCGGAAGAGCCGGCGATGTGCGCTGACCGGCAGCAGAATCAAGGCGGTGGTCAGGGCCGCGAGGACGACGTTGGACAGGTAGAGCGACAGCTCGAATCCGTCGAGTGTTTCGAAGCGGGACTGAAATGGGAGCGTCAGCAGGAAGCCGGCCAGAATTTGCACACCGGTTTGGAGCACCCGGAGTTCCTGCAGCAGTTCCGCCCAGTTGCGGTCCATCTTCTCGTCGAAGGTCTCGTTCCGCCCCGTGGTGCTTTCCCCATCCCTGGAATCCCCGGCCWGTGACATGGTCGCTCCTAGTCCAAGTTCACGTTAGTACTAAGCTTACTGACGATTTTCGGGTACGGTGGAAGAATAGACCGACACGTTTGGGCAGGTGGACTAGTGAGTGATTCAAAGCAGCCAGACCAGCCGACGGACTAGGGGTGGCAGGGCCTCTGGTGCCCTCCGCTCCCAGACCCGACGATCCAGATTCGACCGACCAAATGCAGAAAGCAGGAGGAACGACATGACTCAGGACAATCAGCAGGCCAGATCCGTCGAGGAAGAGGCGGGCGGCTACGGGACCCCCACCGCGGAGCAGGAACTACCCGGTGGGGACGCGAAAGCTTTCACGCAGCCTCGTGTCGAAGAGGCCTTCGACGCGGCGGGACTCAACCAAGACAGCTCCGACGGCGAAACATACCCGGCCGGGGCGCCGGATTTGAGCCAGTTTGGTGCGGAAGACCAGGACAGTGCAGGAGAACCCGGAGCCGGACGCTTCGGAGGAACGGAGAAACAAATGAACGCGGAAAACGAAAGCACTGAAGCAGGATTCGAGCAAGGCAACGAGGCGGCAGCCGAAAACGGCGGAGCGGTGCCCTCTTCGGAAGCGGAGATGGATGAGGCAAACACGGAGGAACCGGAGCCGGGCCGCCCCTTCTCCTCCGAGTCCGGCCAGGACGCCGCAGGCATCCCCGACGGCAGCGGCACCGACCTGCCGGAGGACAAGTCGCCGAAGGACCGCGGCCGCGACGACGCAGAGTCGTTCGACGCCGGCTAGGTAGCCCCAAGTCGAAGGCCGGCGCCCCGTCACCGAACGTGGGAGGGCGCCGGCCTTTTGCGCGCCGCGGGCGGGACGGTCGGCGTCCGGCTGCGCGCGGCGTGCGGGACACCGGCGGGGCGTCCGGCTGCGCGCGGCCTGCGGCCGACTGCGCGTGCGTGCGTCCCGCCGGGTTCGGCTAGCGGCGCTTCTTCGGGGCGCGCTTCGCCGCGGCGTTAACCGCGGCCCTGACGGCGGCGACGGGCACGGGTTCTTCGGTTTCCGGTTCGGCCACGGTGCCGCGGGCCTTCGCGATGGCCTTCATGCCGTGGTAGATCACCAGCGCAGCCGCCGACCCGAGCGCGATGCCGGTGAACTTGAGGTCGCCGATGGTCCAGGTGTAGTCGGCGATGCCGATAATCAGGGCCACGGCGGCGGTGGTGAGGTTGATCGGGTTGGAGAAGTTGACCTTGTTCTGCACCCAGATCTTCACGCCCAAGACGCCGATCATGCCGTACAGCATGGTGGCGGCGCCGCCCAGCACTCCGGCGGGCACGGTGGCGATCAGTTCGCCGAACTTCGGCGAGAAGCTGAGGACGACGGCAAAGATGCCGGCCACCCAGTAGGCCGCGGTCGAATAGACCTTCGTGGCGGCCATGACGCCGATGTTTTCCGCGTAGGTGGTGGTGCCGGAGCCGCCGCCCAAGCCGGCGAGGACGGTCGCGGCGCCGTCGGCGATCAGCGCGCGGCCGGAGACGCCGTCGAGGTTCTGCCCGGTCATCGCGGAAACTGACTTCACGTGCCCGATGTTCTCCGCCACCAGCACCAGCACCACCGGCACGAACAGGCCGACGACGCCGAGGTGGAATTCGGGAGTCTGGAAATGCGGGAGTCCCACCCAGCCGGCGGCGTCGACCTTGGCGAAGTTGACCTCGCCGCGGATCACGGCGGTGAGGTAGCCCGCCACGACGCCGACCAGGATGCTCAGGCGCCCCAGGATGCCGCGGAAGAAGACGCTGACGACGATGATCACGGCGAGGGTGACAAGGGCGGTGACCGGGGCGGCGTCGAAGTTGTTCTTGGCCGCCGGGGCCAGGTTCAGGCCGATCAGGCCCACGATCGCGCCGGTGACGATCGGCGGCATGAGGCGGTTGATCCAGCCCGCGCCGAACTTCTGCACGACGGCACCGATGATGGCCAGTCCGACGCCGGCCAGGACCACGCCGCCCAGGGCTCCGGGGATCCCGTACTGATGCTGCGAGGCCGTGATCGGGGCGATGAACGCGAAGGAGGAGCCGAGGTAGCTGGGGACCCGGCCTCGCGTGATGACCAGGAACAGCAGGGTGCCGATGCCGGAAAAGAACAAGGTCGTGGCTGGCGGCATGCCGGTGATGATCGGGACCAGGAAGGTGGCGCCGAACATGGCGACCACATGCTGCATCCCCACGCCGATGGTCAGCGGCCACGCGAGGCGCTCATCGGGCCGGACGACTTCGCCCGGGCGGATGGATTTGCCGTTTCCGTGGATCTTCCAGTTGGTGCCGAGCATGCTCATTGCAGCGGGCCTTTCAAGGGTGTGTGGCGGGGCCGGGAAGGAAATCTTCCGGTGCCACTTTACCGCCGGTGGACCGTGCCCGGCGCCGATAAGGCCAGCGGTGAGAACCAGCCCGCTGTACCGTGGGGTCCGATGACTATTTCGAAGCTCCTTGCGGCTTACGACCAGCAACTCCGGACCGATGCCGAGACTCCCAGTGCGATCGCCGTCGAACAGTTGGGCCCCCTGCGTCTGGTGACGTTCGCCGGCGGCCGCGGATTCGTGACCTATCAGGATCTGGCCGGAGCGGGCGCGGCCACGATCGCGCGCTGGGTGGCCGAAACCCTGGCCTTCTACCGTGCGGATCCGGCGATCGTGCGGGTCGAATGGAAGACGCGGGGCCATGACCACGCGCCGGGACTCCACGAGGCGCTGTTGGCGAGCGGGTTTGAGCCGGATGAGACTGAGTCCGTGATGATCGGGGCCGCCAGCGCGCTGGATGTGGAGGTGGACCTCCCGTCGGGGGTGAACC
>NZ_JBFRFD010000235.1:0-5526 GCF_052114645.1 Arthrobacter sp. 2YAF22_2 | reverse complement strand
CCCGTGACCAGTTCCCCCCGGACATAGGTCTCTCCCTGCGACGCAGGTTGCAGGCCCGAGATCAGCGACAGCGTGGTCGACTTGCCGCAGCCGGTGGGGCCGACGACGGCGACGAACTCGCCTGGGGCGACGGAGAGGTTCACGTCCCGGATGGCCGTGTGGATCCCTCCACCGTTCTTGGGAAATCTTTTCGTTGCCGCCCGCAGTTCAATCAGGGGCGCCGTATTGCCTGGCATGGTGTCTCCTTCGTCACTTTGCATTGCTGCCGCACCGGGGACCGGAAGTCGTCCCTGTGGGCTGCCTCACAAGACCGTACGGGGGAAAATTTGCCGCGTCGCGCTTTAGGCCATTAGCCCCAATCAACCCGTTGTGCCCCTTTTGCGCATTGTGCTCAGCGGTCCGCTGGTGCCGGAACTGCAATGCCTCTAACGTGGGGGCTGGCCAGCGAGGCCCGCGTGGAAGAAGTGAATGAGGAAGTGTGGAAGCAGCGGACACTGTTGTCCCCGAGATAGGAGACCGCCGGGCAGCCCGGCCGTCTGGACTGGCCTTTTCGACCAAAATGCTCGTCCTGCAGCTGACAGTCGTGGTGGTGGTGGTCATCCTTACCGCCGGCGTCTACGGGTGGTTGTCCTACCAGCGACTCAGTGCGGAGATTGGGTCCAAATCCCTCGCCGTCGCCCAGAGCCTCGCGGTGGAAGACACGGTCCGCAGGGAGCTGGGGGCCGGTGCGGTCGCTGAAGCCACTCCGGCCAGTTCAGCGCTGCGCATGGGCCCGGTCCAGCAACTGGCCGAAAGCCTCCGAGACCGCACCGATGCCTTGTTCGTCGTGGTCACAGACCGGGACGGCATGCGCTGGTCCCACCCCAACCCCGCCGAACTGGGCCGGCCAGTCAGCACCAGCCCGGATGCGGCCCTTTCCGGTCAGGAAATCACCGTCCAGGAGGTCGGAACACTCGGACCATCGGTCCGGTCCAAGGTTCCGGTCTGGTCCACCGACGGCCGAACCATCGTGGGCGAGGCAAGCGTCGGATTCTCCACCCGTGACGTACTGACCGGCCTGCAGACCGCCATTCTTCCCATCCTCGGAGTCGCTTCGATTGCGCTCGCCCTGGGCGCTGCCGGGACAACGCTGTTGAGTCGAAGGCTCCGGACCCACACCCTGGGTCTGGAACCAGCCGAAATCGGCGAATTGGTGCAGGACCAGGCGGTGGTGCTCTACGGCGTCGCCGAAGGCGTCATCGGGATAGCCGAAGACGGGCACGTTACGGTCTGCAACGACAAGGCCCGCCGGYTCCTGGGGCTGGAAGAGACCGCCGGGCGCAGCCTGGACGAACTCGGACTCCCGCCCCGGGTATTGGCCCTCCTGGAGTCCGGGAACGCCGACGGCGAGCAAAGCGTCCAGATGATGGTGAACGAATCAGTGCTGATCATGACAGCCCGGAAGGTGGTGCGCGGCCGGCGGGAACTCGGCTGGGTCCTCATGGTCCGGGACCGAACGGACGTAGAGGCGCTCAGCCGCCAACTGGACGCCGTCGGCGCACTGTCCACCGCGCTGCGGGCCCAACGGCACGAATTCGCCAACCGCCTGCACGCCGTGTCCGGACTGCTGACCATAGGACGGCCGGGCGAAGCAGCCACGTACCTGCAGGAAACCCTGAAATCCGGGCCGCTGAAGTACCCGGTGGACTTCAGCGGTAAATTGGAGGACACCTACCTGCAGGCGTTCATCGGCGCGAAAGGCCTCCGTGCCGCCGAGATGGGGGTGCCCCTGCGACTGGGGGAATCAACCTTGATCAGCGGCTCGGTGTCCGATCCGCAAAACGTCACCACAGTCCTCGGAAACCTCATTGACAACGCCGTTGCCGCGGCTGTCCGGGGCGTCTGCGTTGACCGCTGGGTGGAAGTTGAACTGCTCAGTGAAGCCGGGACACTCTTCATCACCGTGGCTGACTCCGGCGACGGGTTGCAAACCCGGGAGGTCGAGGCGCCCTTCACCGAAGGCTATTCGACTTTCCCCGGGGACGCCGGGCCGGCAAACCAGGCGCAAATCGGCCAGGGTGAGGGGCTGGGACTGGCGTTGTGCCGTCAGATTGCCAGAAGCAGGGGCGGGGACGTGTGGGTAATTTCGACCGGCCGTCCCGGCGGACCGGGAGCGGTCTTCTGCGCCCGGCTGCCACAGGTGCTCAATCCGAACGGACGAAAGGAACACGATGAGGGATGACCTGCGGGTTCTGATCGTCGACGACGACTTCCGCGTCGCTCGGCTCCACGCCGACTATGTGAACGCCGCGCCGGGGTTCACCGCGCTTGAACCGGTGGGGACGGGGGGAGCGGCCCTGGAGGCCATCCAGACCTACCGTCCGGATCTGGTCCTGATCGATGTCTATCTTCCGGACAGTAGCGGACTGGACGTCCTGCGCGGCGTGGACGTGGATGCTTTCGTTCTCAGCGCAGCATCGGACGCGGTCTCGGTACGCAAAGCCATGCGGAGGGGCGCCCTCGGTTACCTGATCAAACCCTTCTCTGAGAAGCAGCTCGCCGACCTGCTGCGAGGCTATTCGCGGTACACCCGGCTTCTCGGCTCCGGGACGGCCCTCGACCAGGACCTGCTCGAACGCGCCCTGCGCCAACTTCACACCTCGGACTCACAGACGGCCAAAGCCCGGTCCGTGACCGAGACCGCCGTCCTCGCCGCCCTGGGACAGACCCCCGGGGCGCTGACCGCCGTCGACGTTTCCGCAACTGTAGGCATCTCCCGGGCAACCGCGCAACGGTACCTCTCCGCCCTCGTGGAGGACGGCTCCGTCGACGTCAACCTCCGTTACGGCAGCACGGGGCGGCCGGAGCACCGGTACAGCCTCCGGGCAACCTAGCTCCGGTGAGCCGGGCCAGGCGGCCGCCCTGGCGGCAAGGCGTGGAAGCCTCAGTCTTCCGGCGGCAGGGACAGCGGCGGAATGGAGTCGTGCAGCAGCATCCGGATCCAGCGCTGGCCGGTGGCGCGGAACTCCGCCCGGGTGGCAAAGCGGTAGAGATAGCTGCGGGCACGCACCCAGCGGGGCCGGGCGCCGTCGAACGGATCATGCCGCAGCAGGCGCAGGGTGGGCCGGTCGGCCACCAGCAGCTTTTCCAGGAATGCGTAGAACCACAGCTCATGGACGGTGCGTAGCGGCAGGAACCACATCAGCCAGTCGAGGCGCAGGTGGTACGGCGCCCACTGGCGCGGGATGCGGTGGACATCGCCGGGCTTGCCGCGGAAGCCGTATTCCTGCCAGTCCGCGGCGTCGTCGGGCTCCGCGTCAAGCGTTCCCTCCACCACTATTTCGACGCGTTGCTTCGTGACCGTGCCGAAGGCACCGTAGGCGTTCACAAGCTGCCAACGGTTGAAGGCGGCATTCATCAACTGATACTGCGAGAACAGGTTCGCGGCCGGGCGGTAGCTGAGTACCAGCAGCAGGACGGTGGCCAGGAAGACCACCACCAGCCAGGCGACCGGCGTCTGGCTGCCTGCGCCGGCGGGAGAGCCCGCGGCGGCCGTGCCCGCGGACACCGGGTGCCAGTCGGGCGGGATCGCCGGGAACACCGCGTGCGCCACCGGGTCGCTGACCGCGGCGAAGGCTAGCAGGATCGCCATCCAGTTCAGCCACGCGAAGTTGCCGCTCGCCACCAGCCAGAGCTGGGTGAAGATGATGATCCCCGCTGCCGCGCCGGCCAGCGGTTGCGGGGCAAAGAGGAAGAACGGGACCACCAGTTGGGCGAAGTGATTGCCCAGGACCTCCAGCCGGTGCCACGCCTTGGGCAGCAGATGCGCCTGCCGGCTGAGCGGCCCGGGCATCGGCTGGGTCTCGTGGTGGTAGTACAGGGCGGTCAAGTCGCGCCACTCCCGGCCGCCCCGAATCTTGATCATGCCCGCACCGAACTCCAGCCGGAACACCAGCCACGCCAGCAGGATCAGGATGGTCCGGGGCGGGGGAGTCTGCTCGGAGCCCAGAAACGCCACGGTAAACCCGGCCTCGAGCAGCAGCATCTCCCAGCCGAAGCCGTAGAACGTTTGGCCCACATTCACGATCGACATGTACAGCAGCCACAGCGCCAGGAAGACCAGCAGGGGAACCCACGGCGGGCCGAGCTGCGGAAGGCCCAGGACGAGCGCGCCGGCCAGCAGCATCCCGCCCCAGCACACCGTGCGCAGCAAACGGTCCGAGTACCGCCAGCTGAACAGCGTGGGCCTGCGCAGCCGGCTGGAACGCGCCAGAAACTGCGGGACGGGCAACAGGCCGCGCTCGCCGAGGAGGGCCGGAAACTGGTTGAGCGAGGACAGGAACGCTACCAAGTAGAGGACGGCGACGCCGCGCTGCAACACCTGCCGGGCGAACTCGTACTCCGGCGCATCAAACCAGGCCGTCCACTCCACGATCCCCACGTTACGCTTGCGGCCCGTCCCGTCAACGTGCGGCCATCAGCGCACCCGGGGAGCAACGGCGCACCGAAATGCGACGCCGGAACGAGGTGCGGGATACTGGAAGCATGCAGCCGCGCACAATCGTCCTTCTCGGATCCACCGGTTCAATCGGGACCCAGGCCATCGACGTCGTCGACGGCGCCCCGCACCTTTTCGAGATCGTGGCCCTCAGCGCCGGCGGCGGCAACCTTGAGGTCCTCGCCCGGCAGGCCGTGCACACCCGTGCCCGTGCCGTCGGCATCGCCGGCGGGGACCCAGCGGCACTGCAACAGCTGATCGACGACGCCGCCCGCGCCGCCGGCGTCGCAGGCTACCGGCCGGAGATCATCGCCGGACCGGACGCCTCCACCCGGATCGCGGAAATGCCGGCGGACGTGGTGCTCAACGGCATTACCGGCTCGATCGGACTCGCCCCCACCCTGGCCGCGCTGAAGTCCGGCGCCACGCTGGCGCTGGCGAACAAGGAGTCCCTGATCGTGGGCGGTGCCCTGGTCAAGGCGGCCGCCCGCGAGGGCCAGATCGTCCCGGTCGACTCGGAGCACTCCGCAATCGCCCAGTGCCTGCGCTCCGGCACCCCCGCGGAGGTGGACCGGCTTGTGCTGACCGCGTCCGGGGGACCGTTCCGCGGAAGGACCCGGGAGCAGCTGCACAACGTCACGCCCCGTGAGGCCTTGGCGCACCCCACCTGGGACATGGGCCTGATGGTCACGACCAACTCCGCGAGCCTGGTCAACAAGGGCCTGGAAGTCATCGAGGCCCACCTGCTTTTCGATATCCCGCTGGACCGCATCGACGTGGTGGTCCACCCGCAGTCGGTGGTGCACTCCATGGTCCAGTACGTGGACGGATCCACCATTGCCCAGGCCTCGCCGCCGGACATGCGCCTGCCGATCGCGCTCGGCCTCGGCTGGCCGGACCGGGTGGCCGGCGCCGCCAAGCCCTGCGACTGGACCAAGGCGACCAGCTGGACCTTCGAACCGCTGGACACCCGGGCCTTCCCCGCCGTCGGCCTCGCCAAGGAAGCGGCACGGCAGGGGAGCACCTTCCCGGCCGTGTTCAACGCCGCC
>NZ_JBFRFD010000234.1:0-5558 GCF_052114645.1 Arthrobacter sp. 2YAF22_2 | reverse complement strand
GAGACCGTCACAGGGACGTTCTCCGGCCCGTCGGGCGGACTCGGTTAGGCGGTGGCCGGGGCTGTCTTGGCGGCACTTTCCGCGCGCCGGGACTGCACGCGCCGGGCCTGCTTGATCAGTTCCGGCTCGCCCTGGCGCAACGCGGCGTACAGCGGCGCCGCGATGAAGATGGTCGCGGCGGTGCCGATCAGGATCCCCACGAAGAGCGCCAGCGAAAGGTCGCGCAGCGTTCCAGCGCCGAGCAGTCCGGCGCCGATGAACAGGATGGCGCCGACCGGCAGGATGGCCACCATCATGGTGTTGATGGAGCGCACCAGGGTCTGGTTGACGGCGAGATTGACCTCTTCGCCGAACGTGCGCCGGGTGGACGCCTGCAGGTCGGAGGTGTTTTCGCGGATCTTGTCGAAGACCACCACGGTGTCGTACAGCGAGTAGCTGAGCACCGTGAGGAAGCCGATGATGGCCGACGGCGTGACCTCGAAGTCGCTGAGCGAGTACACCCCCGCGGTGATGAACATCGTCACCAGCATGCCGGCCAGGGCGGAGATCGACATCTTCCAGGTCCGGAAATACAGCGCCATCAGGACCGCGGCGAGGGCCACGAAGATCAGCAGGCCGAGCAGCGCCTGCTTGGTCACGTCCGCGCCCCACGTCGGGCCCACGAACGTCGAGGTGACCTCGTTGTCCGTCACGCCGTACGTCTTGGTGAGGCCCTCCTTGATCTTGAGGGTCTCGTCGTCGCTGAGCTTGTCCGTCTGGATGCGCATGGTGTTGCCGGCGACGTTGGCGACGCGCGGCTGGCTGCCGGACACGACATCCTGCACGGCCTTCTCGCCGAGGCCGGGGTCGGTGTCCTTGACGTTGGACACAGTGAACTCCGAGCCGCCGCGGAACTCGATGCCCAGGTTGAAGCCGCCCTTGGCGATCGGCAGCAGGATGGACAGCGCGACGGCGACCGCGGCGATCAGGAACCAGATCCTCTTGGACCCGACGAAGTCGTACGAGCGCTTGCCCGTGTACAGCTCGTTACCGAATGTGGCGAAGCTGGCCATTTACTTGCCCTCCTTGGACGCGCTCTTGGAGGAACCGGCAAGCTCTCCCTGGTTACCCTGGTTTCCTTGGTTTTGCTTTTCCGCGAGACGCCGTTCTGCGATGGTCATCCGGCGCTCGGCCTCGGCCACGGCACCGGTGTTCTTGGCACGCGGCGCCGGAACCGGCTTGTCCTGCGGGGTGCGGATCCGCCCGGCACCCCTGTACAGGGGCACAGCGCCGAGTCGCTTCGGGTCGAGGCCCGAGAACTTGTGGCCTTCGCCGAAGAACTTCGTGCGCGCCAGGGCCTGCAGGGTCGGGTGGGTGAACATGAAGACGACCATCAGGTCGGCGATGGCGGTCAGGCCCAGGGTGAAGGCGAAGCCGCGGACATTGCCCACTGCCACGAAGTACAGCACGAGCGCTGCCAGCAGGTTGACGGCCTTGGAGGCCAGGACGGTGCGCTTGGCACGCTTCCAACCGTTCTCCACGGCCGAGACCAGGCCGCGGCCTTCCCGGAGTTCGTCACGGATTCGTTCGAAGTAGACGATGAAGGAGTCCGCCGTCTGGCCGATGGCCACGATCAGGCCGGCCACACCGGCCAGCGAGAGGCGGTAGTTCTCCGTCCAGCCCAGGATGGCGATGGCCAGGTAGGTCAGCGCACCGGCGACGACCAGCGAGGCGACGGTGACGAAGCCGAGGGCCCGGTACTGGAACAGCGAGTAGACCACCACCAGCAACAATCCAATCAGGCCAGCCAGCATCCCCATCCGGAGCTGCTCCCCGCCGAGGGTGGCCGAAATCTGCTGTTCGCTTTGAATCTCGAAGCTGATCGGCAGGGCGCCGAAGCGCAGCTGGTCCGAGAGGGCCTTGGCGGACTGCTCGGTGAAGCCGCCGGTGATCTGCGGGCGGCCATCGGTGATGACGGCCTGCGCCCGGGGAGCCGAGATGACCTGGTCGTCGAGGACGATGGCGAACTGGGCCTTCGGATCCGAACCTGTTTCTCCGCCGGCTGCGACGTAGAACTGGTTCAGCCGCTCGGTGACGGTCTTGAACTTGGTGGTGCCTTCGGCGTCGAACTGGATGTCGACGGCCCACTGGTTGGTGACCGCACCCTGGGCGCCGCGCTGCAGCTGGAAGGAGGAGGTGGTGATGTTCGATCCCTTGACCTCTACCGGTCCGAGGATGTACTTGATGGCGGGTTTGCCGTCGGCTGCGGGTTCGCAGGTCACGAGCGGCTTGGCCGGATCGGAGCGTTCCTGCTTGTCCTGGGACGGGTTGACGCAGTCCAGCGCCTCGAACTTCTTGTAGACGTCTGCGGTGACCCAGTTCTCGTCGCTGCTGTTCGCGGGCGCGGCGGTCGGCTTGGGCAGCTTGTCGTCCGGGGTCCGGGACTCAACGGGGACCGCCGCGCCGGCACCGGACTGGATGACGGGCCGGAAGTTCATGTCCGCGGACGCCTGGATCAGGGCCCGGGTTTCCTTGGAAGGCGTGCCCGGCAGGCTGACGACGACGTTGCGGCCGGACTGCGTGCTGATTTCCGCTTCGGCGACGCCGGAGCCGTCCACGCGCTGGCGGATAATCGCCACGGCCTGGTTAAGCTGCTCTTCGTTGATGCCCGAACCGCCCTCAACCTTGGGCGCCAGGATCATCTGGGTGCCGCCTTCAAGGTCCAGGGCCAGCTTCGGAGCCCAACTCGCGTGCCCGGTGATGACGCCACCGGCCAGGACGGCGGTCAGCACGGCGAGCATCACGCCAAGCCAGACCAGCACCCTGCGGGCTGAGTTTTTGGGGCCAGTTCGTGCCATTGTCGATCTTTCTATTGTTTACGGAAGAACCGCCGGTGCTGCCTGCTGGGCATGCACCGGCGGATGCCCGCGCACCGTAGCTCCGCGGGATAGCTCAGGAGGCAGACTAGCTGTCTTTCTTGCCTTCGTCGCTCAGGCGGCGGAGGGTTTCGTCCGGCGTTTCGCTGCGCGGCGCTTCAGAAGCCGGTGCGGTGCTGTCGGCCTTGTCGAACGTCAATGAGGAGGCGTCGTCCGGAACAATGGTGGGCTCGGCGGCTGCGACRGCCGGCTCGACAATCTTGGTGACAGCCTGGCGGTGCACGGTGGCGGTGTTGCCAGGGGAGAGCTCCAGGACGACCTTGTTCTCGGCTTCGTCGATCTCGACGATGCGGCCGAACAGGCCGAAGCTGGTCATGACCTCAACGCCGGGACCGAACTTCGACTGGAGCTGGGCCTGCTGCTGCTGCGTCTTCTTGTTGCGGCGGAACATCATAAAGACGAACACGGCGAGCATGACGAACAGGAGAATTGTCATTGGATCCAAGGGAAAGTTCCGTTCTGTACTTACAAGCTGGTTTCAGAGCAACGTCCGCTTCGCGCCGGGCTGTGGACCTGGCAGGTTTTCCGGCCGGGGACCATGCCCGGCCAACGGCGGCCTGGCGGTGGCCGCACATGCAAATAAAGGCCCGAACGTGCCGAGTGTCATTCCAGTCTAAAGGGAAAAGGTCATAAGCGAGTGCTATTGGCCGTTGCGGATCCATTCCGGCTCGGCTTCGTTCGTGCCGGCTCCCCCGAACCCATCCGGTTCGGCACCGGCGTCCACGGCCTGGAACAGCTCCAGCGGGTCCTGTCCGAAGGCACCGGCGGGCACCGCGAAGCCGAGGTGTGTCCAGGCCGGCGCCAGCGCGATCCGCCCGCGCGGCGTCCTGCCCAGCAGGCCCTCCCGGACCAAGTACGGTTCGGCGACGGTTTCCACCGTTTCGGTTTCCTCGCCGACGGCGATGGCCAGTGTGGAAAGGCCCACCGGGCCGCCGCCGAACTTGGTGATCAGCGCCTCCAACACCGCCCGGTCCAGCCGGTCCAGGCCGCGCTTGTCCACTTCATACATGTCCAGCGCGGCCGACGCCGCGCGCGCGTCGATCTGTTCGACGCCGTGCACCAGCGCCCAGTCCCGGACCCGCCGCAGCAGCCGGTTGGCGATGCGGGGCGTGCCCCGGGACCGGCCGGCGATCTCGCTGAAGCCCGCCGAATTCACCTTAAGGTCCAGTAGTCCTGCCGAGCGGCGCAGCACGAGCTCCAGTTCCTCGACGGCATAGAACTCGAGGTGGCCGGTGAAGCCAAACCTGTCCCGCAGCGGTCCGGGCAGCAGTCCGGCGCGGGTGGTGGCACCGACCAGGGTGAACGGCGGCAACTCCAGCGGGATCGCGGTGGCCCCTGCGCCCTTGCCGACGACGATGTCGACGCGGAAGTCCTCCATGGCCATGTACAGCATTTCCTCGGCCGGCCGGGACATCCGGTGGATCTCGTCGAGGAACAGGACCTCGCCCTCGGAGAGCGAGGACAGGATGGCCGCCAGGTCCCCCGCATGCTGGATTGCCGGGCCGCTGCTGATCCGCAGCGGGGCATTCATCTCGGCGGCGATGATCATGGACAGCGTCGTCTTGCCCAACCCGGGCGGCCCGGACAGCAGTACGTGGTCGGCGCTGCGGCCGCGCATCCGGGAGGCCTCCAGCACGAGTGAGAGTTGTTTGCGGACCCGGTGCTGGCCGACGAAATCGTGCAGGTTTTTCGGCCGGAGGGCCGCCTCAATTACGCGCTCCTCCGGTTCCTCTCCCCCGCCGACGAGGGACGGCTCAGCCACGGGCGCCTACCCGGTTTCCGGCGCGCGCGCCGTCCTGGCCCAGCCAGCGCAGCGTGGCGCGGAGGATTTCGGCGACGTTGCCCTGCTCGGCCAGCTCCGGCGAATCGGCCAGCGACTTGTCGATGCTGGCGGTGGCATCCTTCTCGGACCAGCCCAGGCTCGTCATGGCGGCCACCACCTGCGGCTTCCAGACGGCTTCGGCAGAACGGGCAACGGGGGCGCCGTCGGGGGTGCCGGCGGTGCCGTGCGGGACCAGCTTGCCGGCCAGTTCCAGCACAATCCGGCCCGCGACCTTGGGGCCGATGCCGGGCACCTTGGTGAACGCCTTGCCGTCGCCGGAGTGCGCGGCGACCCGGATCGCTTCCGGTTCATGGACGGCCAGGACCGCCAGCGCCAGGCGCGGTCCCACGCCGCTGACGCTGAGCAGCACGTCGAACACCTCGCGTTCGTCGTCGCTGGCGAAACCGAACAAAGTCAGCGAGTCTTCCCGGACGATCAGGGAGGTGAACAGCCTGCCTTCGTCGCCGACACGGAGCCGGCTGAGGGTCTGCGGCGTGGCGTTCACGCTCATACCGGCACCGTTCAGGTCGATCACCGCCGAAGACAGGCCGACGTGCGCAACGCTTCCGCGGAGAAAACTGATCAAGGCCTGGCTCCTGGGTTTACGGCTGGTTTACAGCCGGCTATCCGAACATATCTACGAATACCCTACCAAGTTGTGCGGTCACTCAGCCGGACATTCAGCGCGCACGGCGCGCTTTTGCCTCCGCGTCCGCCCAGGCACGCTGTGCGGGGGTCAGGGACTGGCCGCCTGGTCCCGTGGTAGCGACGGCAGCACCGCTGCCGGCCCGCCACGCATGCGTGATGGCAAGCGCCAGCGC
>NZ_JBFRFD010000233.1:0-5560 GCF_052114645.1 Arthrobacter sp. 2YAF22_2 | reverse complement strand
CGGTTCCAGGGGTGCGGTCCTTGTAACGGCCGACGGCGCGTGGCTGGCCACGCACCCGCCGGTCAAGGCGGTCAGCACGGTCGGCGCGGGCGATTCCTCGCTGGCCGGCTACCTGCTCGCCTCCGACCAGGGCGCCGCCCCGGCCGATTGTCTGCGTCAGGCGGTGGCCCATGGTGCCGCCGCTGCCTCCTTGCCGGGCTCCACCGTCCCGGCAGTTCACCAAACCACGCCCGATGCCGTTACCATCACGGCCCTGAAGAAGGATTGACAGTGACCCAGCTCATTACTACCGAACTGGTCGAGCTCGACCAGAATCTGGGCAATTCGCCCGAAGACGTGATCCGGCACCTGGCCGGCAGAGTTGCGGCCAACGGACGCGCCACCGAAGTCGAGGGGCTCTTCGCCGACGCCTTCGCCCGCGAGTCGAAGACCGCCACCGGCGTACCGGGCGGCATCGCGATCCCGCATTGCCGCTCGACGGCGGTCCTGGAGCCGACGCTGGCCATGGCCCGACTGTCCCAGCCGGTCGACTTCGGCGCCAAGGACGGCCCGGCGGACCTGGTATTCTTCATCGCCGCACCTGAGGGCGCGGACCAGGAGCACCTCAAGCTGCTGTCCAGGCTGGCCCGCTCCCTGATCAAGAAGGACTTCACCGGAGCCCTGCGGGCCGCGTCCTCGCAGGCCGAGGTCGTGGAACTGGTCGAAGCCGCCCTGGCTGACAAACCCGCCGCTGCCACCCCGGCCGAAGCCAGCGTGCCGGCCGCGCCGGTCACCGCCGGCGCTACAGCCGCGGGAGCCGGCGCCCCGCGCACGAAGCGGCTCGTCGCCGTCACCGCCTGCCCCACGGGCATCGCCCACACCTACATGGCGGCCGACTCCCTCGTGGCGGCGGCCAAGGAAATGGGCGTCGACCTGCAAGTGGAGACCCAGGGTTCCTCCGGAGCGAAGGCCCTGGACCCGGCCGTGATCGCCGCGGCCGACGCCGTCATCTTCGCCGTCGACGTCGATGTGCGCGGCAAGGAGCGGTTCGCCGGCAAGCCGGTCATCAACGCCCCGGTCAAGCGGGGCATCGACGAGCCGGAGAAGATGGTCCAGGAGGCCCTCGCCGCGGCCGACAATCCCAACGCCCGGCGTGTGCCGCACTTCGGCGCCGAGGAACAGGCCCAGCACGACGCCGAGGAAAAGGGCGAGCACATCGGCCAGAAGCTTAAGAAGGCGTTGCTCACCGGCGTCAGTTACATGATCCCGTTCGTCGCCGGCGGCGGCTTGCTGATCGCCCTCGGCTTCCTCATGGGCGGCTACCTGATCACCAAGTACGCGGACAACATCGTGGTCCAGAACAGCCTCTTCAACCTGCCCACCGAGTTTCCGGACAACGCCTGGGGTCCGCTCGGCGCCTACCTCGGTGCCGTGCTGTTCAAGATCGGCGCGCTGTCGCTGGGCTTCCTGGTACCGGCGCTGGCCGGCTACATCGCCTACGGCATCGCCGACCGGCCGGGCATCGCACCGGGCTTCGTCGCAGGCGCCGTCGCGGGCTTCATGGGCGCCGGCTTCCTGGGCGGCATCGTCGGCGGTCTGCTCGCCGGTTACATCGCGCTCGTGATCGGCCGGCTCCAGGTGGCCCGTTGGCTGCGCGGTTTGATGCCGGTGGTTATCATCCCGCTGCTGGCCTCGTTGGTCGCCTCCGGCCTGATGTTCATCATCCTGGGCGGACCGATCGTTGCCATCACCAAGGGTCTGAACACCTGGTTGTCCGGCCTCACCGGCGCCAGCGCGATCGCCCTCGGTGTGATCCTGGGCCTGATGATGTGCTTCGACCTCGGTGGCCCGGTCAACAAAGTCGCCTACTCCTTCGCCGTCGCAGGCCTGGGCGCCGCCAGCATGGACAACCAGGCGCCATGGCAGATCATGGCCGCGGTCATGGCTGCCGGCATGGTCCCGCCGCTGGCGATGGCCCTCGCCTCGACGGTGCTGGACAAGCAGCGCTTCAGCCTGGCCGAACGTGAAAACGGCAAAGCCGCGTGGTTGCTGGGAGCCTCCTTCATCTCCGAAGGTGCCATCCCCTTCGCCGCCGCCGACCCGCTGCGCGTCATCCCCGCCAGCATGCTCGGCGGTGCGGTCACCGGCGCCATCTCGATGGCGGCCGGCGTCGGGTCCAAGGCACCGCACGGCGGGCTCTTCGTCTTCTTCGCGATCGACAACTTCCTGATGTTCGTCGTCGCGATCGCCGTGGGCACCGTGATCACGGCCCTGTCGGTGATCGCGCTCAAGCGCTGGGCAGTCAAGAAGACCGTTGATACGGTTGAACCGGTTCCCGTAACCGTCTGAGCCGGTCCGCGACAGACCTTCCAAGCTGATCATCCAAAGCTGAATTCAAGGAGCAGAAATGACCGAACGTAACGCCACCATTGCCAGCCGCGTGGGGCTGCATGCCCGCCCGGCCGCCATCTTCGCCGAGGCCGCAGGCGAGTTCGATCTCGACATCACCATCGCGCGGCTCGGCGAACCCGAGGACGAGGCCATGGACGCCGCCAGCATCCTGTCGCTGATGAGCCTGGGCGCATCGCACGGCGAGGTTGTGGTGCTGCGGGCCGAGGGCGAYGGCGCCGACGCCGCCCTCGACCGCCTGGTCCAGATCCTTGAGACGGACCACGACGCCGAATAGCAGTACCCCCTGCACGGCCGCAGGCCCGTCGCCCCTCTCGGGCGGCGGGCCTGCGCGGTTCCCGAGGGACATGCCCAATCTTCATCTCCAACCCGGTGGGACATGCCAAGCCGCTGCCAAAGCGGTGGGACATGCCCGGTCGCAGCCGCGGCTGGTGGACATATAGGCACTATGTCCAGTCGCGGGTCGGCCCGGAGGGCATGTCCGGTGGACCCTCCCAGCCTGGCAGGACATGCTCAATCTTCGCTGCCGGCCCCGTGGGACATGCCCAGTCTTGGCCGCGAATGGTGGACATATAGGCACTATGTCCAGTCACGGGTCGGCCCGGAGGGCATGTCCGGTGGACCCTCCCAGCCTGGCAGGACATGCTCAATCTTCGTTGCCGGCCCGGTGGGACATGCCCAGTCCCCGTTGCCAACCCCGTGGGACATGCCCAGTCCTGGCCGCGGCTGGTGGACATATGGGCACTATGTCCAGTCGCGGGTCGGCCCGGAGGGCATGTCCGGGTGGACCGCGTAAGTGCGACTGCCACCAGCCCCGCTCCGCACCACCACGCTCACGGGCCGGTGATGTGCATGCTTGTCACGGCCAGCAGGCGCCGATAGTTTGGAACCGCGGCGCCGGCATGGATTGCCGCAGGAACCGCGTCCCCGCCCCGAAGGAGATCACCCCGTGGCAAGCGTGCAGGAGAGCATCGAAGTCGACGTCCCGGTATCCACCGCGTACAACCAGTGGACCCAGTTCGAGACCTTTCCCGAGTTCATGAAGGGGGTCGAAGCCGTCGAGCAGATCGACGAGACTTCCCTCCAGTTCCACACCGACATCGCCGGCGTGCGGCGCGAGTTCCTGGCCCAGATCACCGAGCAGACCCCGGACCGCAGGATCGCCTGGGTCAGCGCGGACAAACCCCGCAACGCCGGCACCGTCACCTTTGAATCCCTCGGCTCCGAGCGCAGCCGCGTCAACGTCGAACTCGAGTGGGAACCCGAGGGCGTGCTGGAAAAAGCCGGTTCCGCCGTGGGTGCTGACAGCCGGCAGGTCAGCGCGGACCTGGGCAGATTCAAAGAGTTCATCGAGTCACGCGGCATCGAAACCGGCGAGTGGCGCTCCTCCGTTGACCGCGGCGAGGTCGACGACGTCGATCCCGCTGCCGAGGGACCGCGGTAGCCATGGCCACCAAGAAGGGGGCGCCGCAGGGTTCCGAAAGCCCGAGCATCAAGGACCCCGAACTCTACGAAACGCTGCTGGAGGATGGCGCGTCGAAGCAAAAGGCAGCGCGCATTTCGAACGCCGCAGCCAAGCGCGGCCGCTCCTCCGTGGGCCGCAAGGGCGGCAAGTCCGGCGACTACGAGGACTGGACCGTGCCGCAGCTGAAGGCAAAGGCCAAGGAGATCGGCCTTAAAGGCTACTCGGCCAAGAAAAAGGGCGAACTGATCTCCGCTCTGCGGAATTCCTGAACAATGGCGGCGGCCCCGCGGGCGAAGAACCCGCGCACGGGCTCAGGCACCCTTGCGTGCCTCCTTCGGGGCAGCCGCCTTGGACGCGCTGGTTTTCGCCGCGGAAGTTTTCGCAGCAGCGGTCTTCGCCGCGGGAGCCTTCGCAGCAGCGGACTTCGCCGCGGGAGTCTTCGCGGCGGCCGTCTTCGCGGTGGACCTGGTTGCGGTTTTCGGAGCAGGCTTGGTAGCAGCGGTTTTCGCCTTGCTGCCGGCTGCGCCACCGCCTCCGTCGCTCACCCCGACGCCGCCGGACGCCGCGCCGCGTTTGCGCTCGATGCTGCGTTTGAGCGCATCCATCAGGTCGATCACCTCACCGGTTCCCGCCTCCGCCGCCGGAGCACCGAAGGTCTCCTCCGTGTCCAGCGACTCGCCCTGCTCGATCTTGGCGTCGATCAGCTGCCGAAGCTGCAGTTGGTAGTCGTCCGTGAACTGCTCGGGTTCGAAGTCGGCCGCCATCGAGTCCACCAGGGCTGCGGACATCTCCCGCTCCTGCGCCGAGATACGGACGCTGGTTTCGAGCGCGGGGAAGCTCGCCTCGCGCACCTCGTCGGCCCACAGCAGCCCCTGCAACACCAACACGTCGCCGCGGATCCGCAGCGCCCCCAGCCGGGTCTTTTCCCGCAGCGCGAACTGCACAACCGCCACCCGGTCCGTGTCTTCCAGGGCGCGGCGCAGCAGCACATAGGCCTTGGGCGACTTGGCGTCCGGCTCGAGGTAGTAGCTTTTCTCAAACATCATCGGATCGAGCTGCTCGGCGGGCACGAACTGCACCACCTCGATCTCATGGCTGTTCTCCGCAGGGATCGACTTGAGTTCGTCGCGGCTGAGGATCACCGTGCGGCCATCGTCCTCGTAGGCCTTGTCGATGTCCTCGTAGTCGACGATCTTGCTGCAGATCTCGCACCGGCGCTGGTACCGGATCCGGCCGCCGTCGGCGTTATGGACCTGATGCAGGCTGATGTCGTGGTCCTCGGTCGCGCTGTAGACCTTGACCGGCACGTTGACCAGCCCGAACGCTATCGCGCCTTTCCAGATGGCTCTCATGGCTCAAGTGAACACCAGAGCCGGACGGAGGTGAAGTGTTTTGGCTGAGAGTAGGGAACGCGTGCGGGTTGACGGCCGGGAACTGGTGCTGACCAACCTGGACAAGATCATGTACCCGGACACCGGGACCACCAAGGCCGATGTCCTCGCCTACTACGCCGCGGTGGCGCCGGTCCTGATCCCCGCCGCGGCGAACCGGCCCGCCACCCGGAAGCGCTGGGTCCACGGTGTGGGGACCGCCGGGGCGCCGGGCGAGATGTTCTTCCAGAAGAACCTGGACCACTCCGCGCCGGGCTGGGTGCCGCGCGCCGCCATCACCCACAAGGAACGCACCATCCAGTACCCGCTGGTCAAC
>NZ_JBFRFD010000232.1:0-5567 GCF_052114645.1 Arthrobacter sp. 2YAF22_2 | reverse complement strand
GGCCGTACGGCGTGGAACCGACGACGACCAGCGGAAGCCGCGCATTGCTGCGGACATAGCCCTCCACGATCGTGTGGACGTGGTTTTCCGGCTCCAGCCGAGCGACTACTAGGTGGTACCTGCCCGAAACCAGGCCGATGGAGGCCAGACGTTGGGGCTCTTTCGGGGCCAGTAGCGGTGCACCGTAGGTAATCAGCTCCGTCGCAGCATCAAAGGTGGTCCGGTAGTAGTCACGGATTCCGGCGGCATCGGCGATTAGGGCGTTGGAGAACCGCACGGCAAAGCTTTCGGCCCAACGGTAATACCGTTTTCCAACCGGCCCCCACTTTGCGCGCTTCCATTCCAGCCCGTCCATGTGTGTGGCAACCGGCAGCTTGGCCAGGCGGAGGAGCGGGAGCCAGGGTGCGTTGGCCGCATTGAAGACAATTGTCGCGTCCGCCCTGCTGCCCAAAAGATGGGCTACCGAAAGCCCGGTGTGGCTAAGGGTTTCGAGCGACCGTCGCCGCAGGGCCGGCAGATGCACGAGTCGCATGCCGGCGAATTCCTTTGCCCCGCTCACCGCCCCATTTCGGGACCGGCAGTACACCGTCACAAGGTGTCCGCGCTCGGCGAGCCGGCGGCCCACTTCCTCCACGCACGTTTCGAATCCGCCATAGTGAGCGGGCACACCCCGCGTACCCACCAAAGCAATCCGCAGACCAGCACGCTTAGGAGTTGATTCCTTCACTTTTCCCCCCTGGGAACTTCGTATTTTGTTTGATCGAGACCTTGCTGCGGAGCCGGAGACCGTACCGGGACCGTTCCTATCTGAGGTAGTTGCTCAAGCGACGCCTAGGGCAGGGCCTGTAACGCCGCCCACTCCCGAGGCCCGGAATTCAGGAGTTCCAGGCTCCTCCGAAGGGAGGTGCTCGACGTGTGCATGGTGTACGGAAAATAGACGACCTCGACGCCCACAGCGGCAAACTCCCGCTCCAGGGCGAGGCCCTTCGGGGTGTTTCGCCAGTCGTCACCTTTGAAGACAATGTCGAAGGGATGCCGCCGCCAGGTGTCGATCTTGCGCGGCAGGGTTTCTGCGATCGCCTCATCGACGTACCGGATCTGCCGGACGATCTCCAGCCGCTCCGCCAGGGGAACCACCGGCGGGTGGCCCTTTGTCGCGACGAGAAGTTCGTCCGCGACGACGCCGGCAATCAGGAAATCGCAGTGCTCCTTTGCGTGCCGCAGCAAGTTGAGGTGGCCAACATGGAATAGGTCAAAAGCACCTGCCGCGTATCCGATTCGAGTCGTCATTGGTCCCCCTTCAGAAGGCGTCGGCCGGGCTGCGCAGGGCTCTGAAAGTCCTCCACAGGATGATCAGGTCACCGGTTAGCGACCAGTTCTCTACGTAATAGAGGTCCAACCGAATGCTTTCCTCCCAGGGGAGGGTGGACCGGCCGTTGATTTGCCAGAGTCCAGTGATTCCAGGCTTGATAAGCAACCGCCGGTTCGTGAACTTCTCGTAGCGTTCGACTTCACTCAGCAGCGGCGGACGTGGGCCGACCAGGCTCATTTCCCCAGTCAGCACATTCCAAAATTGAGGAAGCTCGTCGAGCGAGTACTTGCGCATCCAGCGACCGCACTGGGTGACCCGCGGATCATTCCGGATCTTGAATAGCAACCCGGAACCCTCATTGAGCTCCCGCAGGGACTCCAGATCAGATTCCGCCGTCTCCACCATCGACCGGAATTTCAGCATGTGGAAGGGAATGCCGTTCTTGCCCGCGCGGAGCTGGCGGAAGATGACAGGACCACAGCTGTCATGTTTGACGACGATGGCGAGAGCGAGCATGACGGGAGACAAGACCACTAACGCCAAGGACGCAGCAAGAATGTCTAAGGCACGTTTCAGGACATGCTTGGCGCCTGCGTATTGGGGAAGCTCCACATGCACCAGCGGCAATCCATCGACCGGACGCCAGTGGATTCGAGGGCCGGCGACGTTGGTCAGGGTAGAGGCCAGGACGAGCTCCGTCCCGGTTGCCTCCAGCTTCCATCCCAGTTCCCGGATGTATGTGCTGCCACCGGGGACCCGTCCCGCGACGATGACCGCGTCCGCGCCCGCGACTTCCACCATTCTCGATACATCAGCCAGGGTCGACACAACCGGGATCCGGTACCACGGCGGCCGCAGCTCCGTGGACTTCTCCAAGGTGGGCAACCCCACCCCGGAGATCTCGTAGCCGGCGGTCGGATTCTTCTGGATCTGGTTGATGACATACTCGACGTCTGGCCGGTCTCCGATCACCACCACCCGTGACAGGTACTTGCCTTCGGCCCGCTTTTGG
This sequence comes from Arthrobacter sp. 2YAF22_2, assembly GCF_052114645.1. Classification (NCBI taxonomy): domain Bacteria; kingdom Bacillati; phylum Actinomycetota; class Actinomycetes; order Micrococcales; family Micrococcaceae; genus Arthrobacter; species Arthrobacter sp. 2YAF22_2. The sequence continues at coordinate 3,243 of NZ_JBFRFD010000232.1, read as the reverse complement.
TTCAGCCACCGGCGCCAGAGCCAGCGGCTGCCGGTAAGTAGCAGCAGGCCCAGTGGCAACGCCACGGCGAAGTAGCCGCGCACCACGTCGAACCTGACGAAGACCATCGCAATTGCAAGGGCGCCGAACAATTTGAGAGTGGCCTGTGCCACCCGTTTGTACTCCGCGGCGCCGACACCAAACGTACGGCGGTCGCGGGTGGGATAAATCTCGAGGGAAGCGAACCACGCCACAAGGAGCAGTGTGGAGACCATCAGGTACCGCGCTTCAAATTCCTCCCCGGCAGGAGTCGACGCTTCGGTGCCGAACCTGAACACATAGGCCGAAGCCACCGCAACGATAATGGCTGCGGCATCGGTGATTCGGAGGCGGTTGGCGAAGTTCCTCCATCGAAGAGAGACCGCCCGCCTGGAAGCCGCCATGTCAATCCGGTGTTCGTCGTCCCACACCGAGTGCTGAGGCGGCGCAGAAGTTTGCACCCGGCTTGGAACACGTACCTGGGCTGTAAAGCGGGACGCCGGGTGGAACGCCCGGCGGTGCTTGAGCTCGCTCACTTCCGCCCCCGGGTGGAATTGGCAGCGCCGGCGGCCCGCTGGGCAGCAGGGTTAGAAAGGAAAGCGGATCGATCAGTCCGCTCCGTTAGCAGCGAAACATGAACACCGATCGACGAACGAGGAAACATGGCGAGACCTTCCAGCGACTGGTTCGACTGTGGTCTGGCCTAGTCAATAAGATGACTTTTGTCCGCACACGAGTGTGGACTACCTCTTTTCGCTTCCACGGCCACTCGCCGCGAGCGGCAGGTACTACGTGGATCTGAGATCGGGCTACGTAGTCCGACGCCGCGGCATCGCGCCAGGTCGTGTGGCATTTTCCTTGCCGGACCGACGCATGGCATTGCGGCCGGTGGCATCGAAAGGGGGCGCCCTCGTGAAAAGCGGCGGGCATCCAAACAAGCCCAGGAAAACGACCAAGCACACACCGTCGGGCCGGAGACCGGAACAGGCGTTGTGTCGGTGTACCGGGAATTCTCTCGACTGGGGTAAGGTGAATCTCGTTGTTCCGCAGGGTGTGTTCCGGCATTCCGGACCAGTTCCTCTGCGGCTCTGCGGCTGTAGCTCAATGGTAGAGCGCTAGCTTCCCAAGCTTGATACGCGGGTTCGATTCCCGTCAGCCGCTCCATTTCGCCCGTGTGTTCCTCTCCCGCAGCGCGCGCCGCAGCACGGCCCCGGAGCCGGTTAGGTGGCTACCTGTATCGTTCGAAGTCAGGAACCTCTTCGGTTCCGCTACAGGAGCGATCATGGCTGACAAATCCCCCCGTCAAGCAGCATCCAAGAAGTCCGGCAAGTCCCTCAAGGAAAAGCGAGCGGACAAGAAGGCAGCCGCAGCGCCGCCCAGCTCCCTGGACAAGGCGACCGCCAAGACGGCGAGCCCCAAGAAGAAGTGACCGGTCCCTCGAACCATCCCACCCTTGGCGTCCTGGCCACCACGCGGAAACCGGACGAGCGCCGGCTTCCCATCCATCCCGGCCATATTGAACGCATCTCCACGGAGCTCAGGCAGCAGCTGATCCTGGAAGAGGGTTACGGCGAACACTTCGGCGTCACGGACGCCCACCTGGCCGGCCTCGTTGGCCGGATCGCGCCGCGGGCCCGGCTCCTGGCCGAGGCCGACGTCGTCCTGCTGCCCAAGCCGCAGCCCGCCGACCTGGCCGAGCTCCGGGACGGACAGGTCCTCTGGGGCTGGCCGCACTGCGTCCAGGACCGGGAGATCACCCAGCTGGCGATTGACAAGAAGCTGACGTTGATCGCCTTCGAGGCTATGAACCACTGGGCAAGCGACGGCGGGTTCGGCCTGCACGTGTTCCACAAAAACAACGAGCTGGCCGGATACTGCTCGGTTCTGCACGCCTTGGCTCTCACGGGTACCACCGGCGACTACGGCCGCCGGCTGAGCGCCGTCGTGATCGGCTTCGGCGCCACCGCCCGCGGCGCCGTGACGGCCCTCAACGCCCACGGCGTCCACGACGTGCAGGTGCTGACCAGCCGCGGGGTCGCCGCGGTGGGGTCGCCGATCCATTCAGTGCGGATCGCGCAGTTCGACCACGACGACGAGGCGCCGTACCTCAGCGAAGTGATCACCGAACGGGGCCGGGTGCCGCTGGCGCCCTTCCTCGCGGAGAGCGACATCGTGGTCAACTGCACGTTGCAGGATCCGAATGCGCCGTTGACCTACCTGCGCACCGAGGACCTGGACGCTTTCCGGCCCGGCAGCCTGATCGTGGATGTGTCCTGCGACGAGGGTATGGGATTCAGCTGGGCGCAGACCACCACCTTTGCCGAGCCCATGTTCACCGTGGGCGACCACATCAACTACTACGCGGTGGACCACAGCCCGTCCTACCTCTGGAAGTCAGCCAGTTGGGAGATCAGCGAGGCGTTGCTTCCCTTCCTGGAGCCAGTGCTTTCCGGGCCCACCGGCTGGGCTGGCAACGAGACGATCAGCCGCGCGGTCGAAATCCGCGACGGTGTGATCCTCAACCCGGCTGTCCTCGAGTTCCAGCACCGCCAGCCGGACTACCCGCACCGGCCTGTGGCCGACTAGCGGTTTACTCGGTGTGGAACCAGTCGCCTCTACTTGCCATTGGGACCTGCTACCTATCCGAAGTACTCGTGTGGGCGGCCGCTCCCTAGCCATTGAAGCCCGGGGGTACTTGCCCTATCCTGACTGTGTTGCAGGTCAAGCAGAGGCCTGCTAAAACGATTCGAAAAATCGAACGTTGCCCGTTGTTGCAGCCATCTGGCATTGGCGGCAGGTTGCGGCAAGCGTTCGGGATAGGCCAGCAATGACGCCAGCCACAAATCGTCCACACCGCACCATGCGGACCGGCCGCCCGTTGACCGCCGGACGTCCCCTGTCAACGACGTCACGCCTCGAGAACGCGACGCACACCGGACTCGGCCGCCTCGACCCGCACGTCGCCCACTTCCGGAATGAAGACGACTATGTCGGCATCCCTTATTGCGAGCGATGCGGCAGCGGCGAATTCGTGTACCTGGAGACGTTCGTTCCCGCGAAGCACCATCGTGACGGCACCGTCAGCAAGTTGGGCGAGGTGACCTACTTCTGCTCCGGCTGTGAGGACTATTCCGCGCATGCCGTCCCCGCATCCTGGGTACCGCCCGGCTGGTACCTCGGCTGATAGCCGACCCGCACCTGTACTAACTGCTTTAACATCGCCGC
>NZ_JBFRFD010000231.1:0-5576 GCF_052114645.1 Arthrobacter sp. 2YAF22_2 | reverse complement strand
CTTCGTGGCCCTGGTGGCAACGCTGACCGTCATGCCCACCCTGCCGGTGGCCGGCGTGGCCCTGATCGTCGGTATCGACCGCTTCATGAGCGAGGCCCGCGCCCTGACCAGCACGGTCTGCAACATCGTCTCCTGCGTGGCCGTGGCCAAGTGGCAGAACTCGCTGGACACCGTGACGCTGCACCGTGAGCTCAAGGCCGGGTTCGTACCCACCGAGGCCGACGGAGATGCGGCCGACGCCGACGCGGTGCACGCAACGCACGACGCCGGGCACCCGGTGACGGGGAACGCCGTCGACGGCGCCGGGGTGGCAGCGGAGCCGGTCAAGGCACCCCAGCCGGCGTTGGTGCATTAGAAAATCCCACCCTGCCCACGCCCAGCCTCCGGTCGTAAACTGACGGACAGGCCTCGGTGATTGCGGTGCCGGTTGGCCATGACGGCCGGCCGGCACCGCTGCCGTCGGCCCCCCTTGACTGAACGGCCCGGCCGTCCCCACCCGGGCCGCCATCGAGAACTATGGAAAGGCACCCCCATGAAAGCCATCCAGTTTGCAGCACCCGGCGCCTCCTTCGAGACCGTCGAGCGCGATATCCCCGAGGTTCCCCGCGGCCACGTCCTGGTCAAGGTCCACGCCAGCGGCATCTGCCACTCCGACGCCATGGCCGCCGGCGGCTTCGCTTCTTCCTATCCCCGCATCCCCGGCCACGAGGTCGCCGGCACGGTCGAGTCCGTGGCCGAGGGCGTCTCCCAGTGGGAGGCCGGCCAGCGGGTGGGCGTGGGCTGGTTCGGCGGCGCCTGCTTCGAGTGCGACTCCTGCCGCCGCGGTGATTTCATCACCTGTTCGGTGGGCAAGACCACCGGCCTGAGCGCCGACGGCGGCTACGCCGAGTACCTGGTGGCCCCCGCCGATGCCCTTGCCGCTATTCCGGAGGGGCTGAGCTTCGAGGAGGCCGCGCCGCTGATGTGCGCCGGCGTCACCACCTTCAACGGCCTGCGGCACAGCGGAGCCCGCGCGGGCGACGTCGTCGCCGTCCTGGGCCTGGGCGGCCTCGGCCACCTGGGCGTGCAGTTCGCCGCCAAGATGGGCTTCGAGGTCGTGGCGATCGCCCGCGGCTCGGAGAAGGAACCGTTCGCCAAGGAGCTCGGCGCGCACCACTACATCGACAGCACCACGGCCGACGTCGCCGAGGAACTGAAGAAGCTCGGCGGCGCCAAGGTGGTCCTCGCCACCGTCACGGACGCCAAGGCGATGTCCGGCACCGTCGGCGGCCTGGCACCGCGGGGCCGCCTGGTGGTCCTGGGCGTCCCGCACGAATCCCTCGAGGTCAGCGCGGCCAGCCTGGTGATGGGCAGCAGCTCCGTCAACGGCCACGCCTCCGGCACCGCGAAGGACTCCGAGGACACCCTCCGCTTCTCCGCCCTCACCGGCGTCCGGCCGATGATCGAGACCTACCCGCTGGAGAAAGCGGCCGAGGGCTTCGACCACATGATGTCAGGCAAGGCACGCTTCCGCGTGGTCCTGACCACCGCCGCCTAAACGCGACGGGTTAAGCCGCCACAAACTCGCGATGAGTGCGTGCCGCGAGGCAGTACATGGCGCCTGCATCCTCCGGGGCGCGGGCGCCTTTCCGTGGCCAGGGTCGCCGCAGAACCGCCCGGCTGCTTCGCCCTGAGAGGAACCCGGTCCACGCCCAGCATCCGGACGTAAACTGACCTCCGAACCACCGCGCGTGCAGTGTGCGTTAACAAGGTGAGAACCAGGAAAGTGGAGACCGGATGCTCTGGAAACTGCTCGTCGAATACCTGAGGCCGCAGCGCCGGCTGCTGCTCGCCGTCGTCGTCTTCCAGCTGGCGGCGTCTATCGCCTCGCTGTACCTGCCCACCCTGAACGCGGACATCATCGACCAGGGTGTGGCGCGGGGGGACACCGACTACATCATGCGCACCGGCGGGATGATGCTGATGATCACGCTGCTGCAGATCGCCTGCACCATCGCCGCCGTCTACTTCGGCGCGAAGGCCGCCATGGCGCTGGGCCGGGACGTGCGCGGGGCGATCTTCACCCGGGTGGCGGAATTCTCCGAGCAGGAAGTCACCCGGTTCGGCGCGCCCAGCCTGATCACCCGCTCCACCAACGACGTCCAGCAGGTCCAGCAACTGGTGCTGATGTCCGCGACGCTGATGGTCACCGCGCCCATGCTCAGCATCGGCGGTGTCATCATGGCCATCCGGCAGGACGTGCAGTTGTCCTGGCTGATYGCGGTCWGCGTCCCGGTGCTGCTGSTGGCSGTSGGCCTGATCGTSACCCGGATGGTGCCGCTGTTCCGCTTGATGCAGACCCGTATCGACACGGTCAACCGAGTGCTGCGCGAACAACTCACCGGCATCCGAGTGGTCCGCGCGTTCGTCCGCGAGGACATCGAGACCGAGCGCTTCGGCCACGCCAACGCGGACGTCACGGACACCGCGCTGCGCGCCGGGCGGCTGATGGCGCTCGCGTTCCCCACCGTGATGCTGGTCCTGAACGTCTCCTCCGTGGCCGTGATCTGGTTTGGCGCCTACCGGATCGAGGACGGGTCCATGCAGGTGGGCACCATGATCGCGTTCCTGAGCTACCTGATGCAGATCCTGATGTCCGTCATGATGGCCACGTTCATGGCGATCATGATCCCGCGCGCCGCCGTCTCCGCGGATCGGATCGGGCAGGTGCTGGGCACCGAATCCAGCGTCCGGCCTCCCGCGCAACCGGTCAGCCCGTCCGGCGCCGCCCGCGGCGAGCTGGAGATGCTCGACGTCGGCTTCGCCTACCCGGGGGCCGAGGCGCCGGTCCTCTCCGACGTCAGCTTCACCGCCCGCGCGGGGCAGACGACGGCGATCATCGGCTCCACCGGGTCCGGCAAGACCACCCTGGTGAACCTGATGCCCCGGCTCTTCGACGCCACCTCCGGCGCGGTGCTGATCGACGGCGTGGACGTGCGCGAGCTGCACCCGGACTTGCTCTGGGGGCACATCGGCCTGGTCCCGCAGAAGCCGTATCTGTTCTCCGGCACGGTCCGCAGCAACCTGCTCTACGGCAAGCCCGACGCCACCGAGGACGAGCTCTGGCAGGCGCTGGCCATCGCCCAGGCGGAGGATTTCGTCCGCGAAATGGAGGGCGGCCTGGACGCGGCCATCTCGCAGGGCGGCACCAACGTCTCCGGCGGCCAGCGGCAGCGGATCGCGATCGCCCGGGCGCTGGTGAAACGGCCCGAGCTGTACATCTTTGACGACTCGTTCTCCTCGCTGGACACCGCCACGGACGCCCGGCTGCGGCAGGCGCTCAAGCAGCACACCGCCGGCGCCACCCTGGTGATCATCGCCCAGCGGGTCTCCAGCATCGCGGACGCGGATCAGATCCTGGTGCTCGACGACGGCAGGATCGTCGCGCACGGCACGCACGAGGAGCTGCTGGAGACCTCGGAGACGTACAACGAGATTGTGAACTCCCAGCTCGCTGCGGAGGAGGCGGTATGAGCAAGGTCGAATCGCAGACGCCTACGGCGGGCGGGGCTGGCTCCGGCGGAGCATCCGGTGGCGGGGGAGCCTCCAGTCCCGGAGGCCCTGGTGCGGGTGGCGGGGCGGCGCCGGGTTCACCCGGTGCCGGCAAGGAAGCCCCGCTGCGGATTCCCCGCCCGGCCGGCGGCCCCGGCCGCGGCGGCCCGTTCGCCGGGATGAACGTCCCGGCGGAGAAGGCGATGAACTTCTGGCCGTCCGCGAAGCGGCTGCTGGGCGAACTTCGCCCCGAGCGGCTCTGGCTGACGCTGGTACTGCTCCTCGCCGTCGTGAGCGTGACGTTCTCCGTGATCGGCCCGCGGCTGCTGGGCGAGGGCACCAACCTGATCTTCGCCGGCGTCGTCTCCAAGCAGCTGCCCGCGGGGGTGAGCAAGGCGCAGCTGATCGCGCAGCTGCGCGCCGCGGGGGAGAACCAAAAGGCGGACATGCTCAATGCGATGGCGCTGACGCCGGGCACCGGGATCGACTTCACGGCGCTGTCCTCGGTGCTGCTGTGGGCGCTGGCGCTGTACGTGCTGGCCTCGGCGTTCATGTGGATGCAGGCGTACATCCTCAACGGTGTGGTGCAGCGGACCGTGTACCGGCTCCGCGGGCGGATTGAGGCGAAGATCAACCGGCTGCCGCTGCGCTACTTCGACACCGTGCAGCGCGGCGAGCTGCTCAGCCGGGTCACCAACGACGTCGACAACATCTCCCAAAGCCTGCAGCAGTCCATCAGCCAGGCGGTGACCTCGCTGCTGACCGTGGCCGGGGTGCTGGTGATGATGGTGATCCTCTCGCCCACGCTGGCGATCATCGCGCTGGTGACCATTCCGCTGACCCTGGTGACGACGGCGCTGATCGCCAAGCGCTCGCAGAAGCTGTTCGTGGCGCAGTGGAAGAACACCGGCGAGCTGAACGGCCAGATCGAGGAAACGTACACCGGGCACGCGCTGGTGAAGGTCTTCGGCCGGCAGCGCGAGGTGGAGGAGACGTTCCGGCAGAAGAACGCCGAGCTGTACCAGGCGAGCTTCGGCGCGCAGTTCATTTCCGGGCTGATCATGCCGGCCATGACGTTCATCGGGAACCTGGTCTATGTGGGGATCGCCGTGGTGGGCGGCCTACAGGTGGCGTCCGGGGCGATGCAGCTGGGAGACGTGCAGGCCTTCATCCAGTACTCGCGGCAGTTCACCCAGCCGCTGGCCCAGCTGGGCTCGATGGCGAACCTGCTGCAGTCCGGCGTGGCGTCGGCGGAGCGGGTGTTCGAGCTGCTGGACACCGAGGAGCAGCTGACCGACCCGGACGTGCCGGTCAAGCCCGAATCGACGCGCGGGCGGCTGGTGTTCGAGGACGTGTCCTTCGCGTACTCGCCGGACAAGCCGCTGATCGCTTCGCTTTCGCTGGTTGCGGAGCCGGGGCAGACGGTGGCGATCGTGGGGCCCACCGGGGCGGGGAAGACCACCCTGGTGAACCTGATGATGCGCTTCTACGAGCTCGACGCCGGCCGGATCACCCTGGACGGGGTGGACGTGGCGCTGATGTCCCGGCACGAGCTGCGCTCGCGGATGGGCATGGTGCTGCAGGACACCTGGCTGTTCGGCGGGACCATCCGGGACAACATCGCCTACGGCCGGCCTTCGGCTACGGAGGCGGAGATCCTGGAGGCGGCGAAGGCGACCTACGTGGACCGGTTCGTGAAGTCCCTTCCGCAGGGTTATGACACGGTGCTCGATGACGAGGGCGCCAACGTTTCAGCGGGGGAGAAGCAGCTCCTGACCATCGCCCGCGCGTTCCTGGCCCGGCCGTCTGTGCTGATCCTGGACGAGGCGACATCCTCCGTGGACACCCGCACCGAGGTGCTGGTGCAGAAGGCGATGAGCGCCCTGCGCTCCGACCGGACCTCTTTCGTCATCGCCCACCGGCTTTCCACCATCCGCGACGCCGACCTCATCCTGGTGATGGAGGCCGGCCAGATCGTGGAGCAGGGGAACCATGCGGAGCTGTTGGCCGCGGACGGGGCGTACGCGGCGCTGTACGCGGCGCAG
>NZ_JBFRFD010000230.1:0-5578 GCF_052114645.1 Arthrobacter sp. 2YAF22_2 | reverse complement strand
GCGCCGCGTCCTGCGCCGCCGTCGAACTCAACTCCCGCAACTGGCCCAGAACGCTCCCCAGCGAGGGGGCGGCGCCGCGCTCATCACCGTCCGGCCGACCGGCCGGACGAGAGACGAGAACTGCACCGATTCCCATGCACTAAGTCTGCCAAGGGGGTCAGACATTAATGGGTTTGCGTACGTTGCGGGTGGCCGTCGTGAACGAACGAGCTTAGATGGCCCGAGTCCGTCGTGACGTGCCGACGTGCCGTCGTACATACGTGCATACGTGCAGAGGACCAGTCCGGGAGCGCCGGGCGCGGAAGTATCGTGGGACCAGGAATCGGATTTCGATCTCCTACCCGACATTCGGAGGCGAGCGTGAATTGCTGCGTGCGGCGATGCGGCGGCATAGCGCGTGAGTGACCCTCAGGCTCTGGCGCGGCGGCTGGGCACCCTTGACGCGTCTGTGATCGGTCTTGGATCGATGATCGGCGCCGGCGTGTTCGCGGCCTTCACTCCGGCAGCGGCGGTGGCCGGTTCAGGTCTGCTGGTGGGACTGGTTGTTGCGGCCATGGTGGCGTTCTGCAATGCCACCTCCTCCGCCCAGCTCGCCGCCGTTTACCCGACTTCGGGCGGAACCTATGTGTACGGCCGTGAACGCCTGGGACCGTGGGCCGGCTTCGTGGCCGGCTGGGGCTTCGTTATCGGTAAGACCGCCAGCGCAGCGGCCATGGCAATGACATTCGCCGCCTACGCCGCCCCGGCAGGGTGGGAACGGCCTGTTGCCGTCGGCGCCGTCGTCGTCCTCGCCGCGGTGAATTACCGCGGCGTCACCCGGACAGCCGGGCTCACCCGCATCCTTGTCGTACTGGTTCTGGCGGCCCTCGCGACTGCCGTTGCCGCCTGTTGGGGTGGTTCCGGGGCGGATCCGGCCAGAATTCTCGGGGACGGGCTGTTGGCCCACGGCTGGTACGGGATTCTGCAGTCAGCCGGCCTGCTGTTCTTCGCCTTCGCCGGTTACGCCAGGATCGCGACGATGGGCGAAGAAGTCCGGAACCCCCGCCGCACCATTCCCCGCGCTATCGGCATCGCCCTGGGTATCACCATCATCGTCTACGCCATCATCGCCGTCACTCTGCTGGCGACCATCGGTCCCGAGGCAGTGGCAGCCAACCCCGCACCTCTCGCCGCCGCCGTCGAATCCGGGACCATGACCTGGGCCAGCCCTATAGTTCGGGCAGGGGCGGCGGGCGCAGCCTTGGGCGCGCTCCTGGCTCTCATCGCCGGACTCGGGCGGACCAGCCTGGCGATGGCCCGCGAACACGATCTGCCGCACTGGCTCGCCGCCGTCCACCCCCGCTACAAGGTTCCCCACCGCGCCGAGGTCACCCTGGCAGTGGTGATCAGCGGGATCATCACGGTCGCCGACCTGCGCGGCGCGATCGGCTTCTCCTCGTTCGGCGTGCTCATCTACTACCTGGTCGCCAACCTTGCCGCCTTCACGCAGCCGGCCGCGGACCGCCGCTACCCCAAGGCGCTCCAGGTCTTGGGCGCCGCGGCCTGCGTGGCCCTGGTCGCGACCCTCCCACCCTTCTCCGTGGCGCTGGGAGTCCTCATGTTCGTGGTCGGGATAGTTCTGCGCGTGGCCCGGCAGCGCAGGAAGTCCTGACCCCCGACGACGGCGACCCGCGCGACCTCGCCGGGCAAGCGCGCTACGACAAGCCTTACAGCACCCTCGGCCGGCCGAACTGGGTGTGGACCCCGGGCGAGAACAGCACCGAATCGGGCGGCCCGGAGACTGCAATGCCTGCTGCCGCGACGAGCTCATCCTCCAACTCCGTCAGCTCCGCCCGGAACAACGGCCAGGGGCCGTGGGCGTTGGGAATGTAGAGCGTGTTGCCGCGGAACCGGGAATGTAAACCGAACCGCGCTGTGAGGTGGACGGACAGCGGATCGTCGGCGTCAGCGTCGAACTGCGGGACAACAGCGAAATCGCTCCCCTCCCCACCACGCAGCCGACGAACAGAATACCCAACTGAACCGTCCGGCGTGGCCGCGCGGAAGTGCCCACGGGACCAGACGTACGGGATGCCCGCAGCACGGGCCGCCAGCACCACCGCCAAGCGCGATGCGTCCAGGCTCAGGAACACGACACCCCTCGTGCCGTCCGGTTCCCGGGAGTAGAGCCGCACGTTGACCTCGTTGAAGCTGCCGAAGTAGGGGATCCCCGGGCCCCTACCCACGCCCGCGCCCTGCATGCGGAAACCGATGAGCCCCACCCAGGCCGACCCATCGAACTCGTCCGGGACCACGCCAACCGGCATGAACGACGCCGCGACCGGCCGGGGAACGCGCCAGTGCAGGAACACCGCGTCGGTCCAGCGCTGCGCCATGATGACCGGTCGGGGCAGCTCCGGCGCCAAAGGCCAGGGATCCGGTTCCATATGCCGCGTCAGCTCGCCGTCGCGGCCGCTTGGTCGCCCGCGGGTTGCTTCTGCCAGGGCCAGCGCCCGGTGATTTCCAGCTCGAGGGAGAAGCTCAGGAAGGTCCGGATCAGCACGATGATGGCCAGCACGCCCACGCTCTCGAAGGTGGGGGTCACGGCGACGGTCCGGATGATGTCGGCTGCCACCAGCAGCTCAAGGCCGAGCAGGATGGAGCGGCCCAGCAACTGCCGATACGACCGGTACACCGTGAGCGGTTCGGAACCGGCAGGAAGACGGCGCGGCTGGAAGCCACGCAGGGCCAACGGCAACGACACCAGGGCGCCGATCACCATGACAGCCACGCCGGCGAAATCCATGAAGCCGCCAATCGCCTCAATGATGTGCTGAAAATCCATGCTGCCCCTCAAAAGTTGGGTGTGAAATCTAGTGCTGCGCGGCCCCGTTCCGGTGCCGCCTCGTCATGGATGCCGCTCGCCGACGCCGCCCAGCACGGACCGGTATCCCTCGCGGAAGCTCGGATACCGGAACTCGAAGCCGGTGCCCCGCAGCAATGCGTTGCTGATGCGCTTGTTCCCGCCCCGCGACGGCTCGCCGCCCCCGGTGCCATCGCCGGAGCCGCCCCCGGAGCCCCCGCCAACCCCGAAGGCCGCGCCCGCCCCGGCACCGGACTCCGATGCCGGTTCCGGTAGCTCCAGCTCGGCGGCCAGGAACCGCAGCACCTCGCCGAGTTCGACCGGTTCGTCATCCACGCCCACGTACACCGAAGCCGGCTCAGGATCCATGGTGCACAGGTGCACGATGGCGGCAGCGGCGTCGTCGCGGTGTATCCGGTTGGTGAAGCGGACCTGCGCCGGGACCGTGGCATTGCCGCCGCGGACCTGGTCGATCAACCGGGTCCGGCCAGGCCCGTAGATGCCGCCAAGCCGCAAGACGACGGGCGACCTCCCGGTGCCCCGCAGGCGGCTCTGGAGCAGTTCCTCGGCCTCGCGGATGACGCGGCCGGAGAACCCGCCGGGGTTCGGCGCCGTCGTTTCGTCCACCCACGCGCCGTCGGCGTCGCCATAGACCGCGGTGGAGGACACGAAGAGCACGCGCCGCACCGGCGCTCCGGATGCCGCCACGGCGTCCAGCACATGCGCCAGCCCGTCCACATACGCCGCCCGGTAGGCCTCCTCGGTGGGGGAGTCAGCCGCGATTGCGACGACGACGGCGGTGGTGTCCGCCGGGACCGGCGGCAGCTCGCCGGCGGTCAGGTCAGCCGCCGCGCCTTCGATGGCGGCCGGCAGTTTTTCCGGGGACCGCCGCCAGCCCACCACTCGGTGTCCGGCAGCGGCAAAGCGCAGTCCGGCCTCGGTGCCCAGGTCGCCGCAACCGGCCAGCAGTACAGTCATACGGGCCAGTCTGCCAGTCATTGAGCAGCCCCACTGACCGCCTTGAGGAAAACTTGAAGTGATCTTGTCGTGGACCGAAGCCTTGCCTTGAAGGAGGCCGGGCATCGTAGTAGGGGTCAGCCAGTGAGGCTGGCGGACACAAATACTTCGCCTGGCCGGTCGGCCGGCCCCACGAAACGGAAAACTGATGGGTCTCAACCTCAAGTCCACGTCCAGCAAGGTCCTGGCCTCCGCCGCGCTCCTCGCCGCAGCCGCGGGTGTGGCCGGCATGGGCACCTACGGTGGCTTCACCACCAGTACGTCTGCTTCCGCGGCCGTCAACTCCGGTACCGTCAACCTTGCCGTCGGCAGCGGGGCAAGTAACCGGCTGAGCGTTGCTGCCGCCGGCGCCGTCCCGGGTGACAGCATCCAGCGTGCTGTCACCCTCAACAACGGCGGCGACCAGAACCTCGCGTCCATCACCCTCACCACGACGGCGTCGCCGTCGTCCAAGCTCGACACGGACGCCGTCAACGGCCTACAGATGAAGATTGACGGCTGCTCCGTGCCGTGGACCGAGGCCGGAACGTCCCCCTCATTCACGTACACCTGCTCCGGCACCACCAGCGCTGTTCTGGCGTCGCGGGCCGTGACCGGCAGCAGCCTCGCACTGACCGGACTCGCCTCACTGACCGCAACCAAGACTGACTACCTCCGGGTTGCGCTGACCGTCCCGCAGACGGCGGACAACACCTTCCAGGGCTTGAACAGCACCATGGGCTTCTCCTTCGACGCCATCCAGCGCGGCGCCGGTAACAAGTAAGCAGCAGCAAGAATCACAGGAGCTCAGGCCGGTTGGACCCGGCCGGCTTGAGCTCCTGGCCACTACCCGATATCCGCAGCGCAGGGGAGGAACCCGTGAGCACCGTCATCACCCCGAGCCGTTCGACGGCCAGCCAGACCCCGCCGGTCACTGGCACTGAGCCGGGGGTCCCCGGAACGGGGCGTGGGCGGCGCCGGGCGCAAACCTCGAGCAAGCTGACGGGCGTCACGGCGTCGAAAGTCGCTGCCGCCGGCGGACGCGCGGTGTTTACACTCACCCTCGCTGTCGCAACCCTGCTGTTTCTGTTTCTTGCGGTGGGTCCGCGATTCCTGAACTACCAGACGTCCACCATGTTGACCGGCAGCATGGCCCCCGGTATCAACCCGGGGGATGTGGTGGTCAGCGTCCGGACGCCCGTGTCTGAGCTCAAAGTCGGTGATGTGATCACGTACAGCATCCCGATCGACGACCACCGGGTCGAAACGCACCGGGTGGCGAGCATCAAGCGCGACGACGCCGGCGTGACCTCTGTGACCACCAAGGGCGATGCCAATGCGGGGGCAGACCCCTGGACGGCCGTGCTGTCCGAAGACCATGTCTATGTCCAGGCCGGGGTCGTGCCGTACCTCGGTGACGTCATCCGGGCCTTGCGCCAGCCCTTGGTCCAGRCCGTCTTCCTGTACGGTGCCTGCGGGCTGCTCGTCGTAGTGGTGCTGACCTCGATCTGGCGGAAGCCGGCCGGGGCCGCGGACGGAGCAGCCGGCGAAAGAGGCGGCAACCGGGGCGCCGACGCGGAACGGGGCCGGCCGTGAACTGCCACGGAAGCGGCATGGTCCTGGATATCCGGCAGATCGATAAGCTCGCCGCCGAGCTGGATTCACGAACCTGCGCCGTAGGTTTCGTGGGCCGCTTCCTCGACAGCCTGCCCCGCAGTTCCTCGACAGCCTGCCCCGCAG
>NZ_JBFRFD010000229.1:0-5596 GCF_052114645.1 Arthrobacter sp. 2YAF22_2 | reverse complement strand
GGCCCGATGACCCGCGCCATGCTGCTGGCCAACGTGGTGGAGACCGCCGAACGGCACCTGCACGAGGGACACGCCGCAGCACCCAACTGACTCGCAGTAGGTGTCGTTTTGACCGCTCAAAACGACACCTACTGCGAGTCACCCGGGCGAAGTTCGTAAATAACCGAACAATTTTACGAAAAGACTCTTTCATAGTTTGTCGGCATCGGCTAGCGTGTTCGGGTGCCTGAACTTGTCTCGAAAGAAACGCCCGTGACCAGCCCCGCCGAAACCGGCCAGCCCCGGTATGTCATCACCGCCGAAAACCTCACCAAGAGCTACGGCGACGTCACCGCCGTCGACGGCATCTCGTTCCGAGTGCCGGCCGGTGAAGCCTTCGGACTGCTCGGCCCGAACGGCGCCGGCAAGTCGACCACCATGAAGATGATCGGCGGGGTCTCGCAGCGGACCTCCGGCAGCCTGAGCATCATGGGCCTGGACCCGGAGCAACACGGCCCCGAGGTCCGCGCCCATCTGGGCGTGGTCCCGCAGCAGGACAACCTGGACGAGGAGTTGCGGGTCCGCGACAACCTGCTGGTCTACGGCCGCTATTTCGGCCTGCCGATGAGCTACCTCAGGCCCAAGGCGGACGAACTGCTCGAGTTCGCCCAGCTGACGGACAAGGCCAAGTCCAAGGTGGATGCGCTCTCCGGCGGCATGAAGCGCCGCCTCACGATCGCGCGGTCCCTGATCAACGAACCCCGGATCCTGCTCCTGGACGAACCCACCACCGGCCTGGATCCGCAGGCCCGGCACATCCTCTGGGACCGGCTGTTCCGGCTCAAGGAACAAGGCGTCACCCTGATCCTCACCACCCACTACATGGATGAGGCCGAGCAGCTCTGCGACCGCCTGATCGTGGTGGACAAGGGCCGGATCATGGCCGAGGGGTCGCCCGCCAGCCTGATCCGCGAGTACTCCACCCGCGAGGTCCTCGAACTGCGCTTCGGCTCCGAACGCAACGCCACGATCGGCGCGGAGCTCGAGGGCATCGGCGAACGCATCGAGACGCTCCCCGACCGGGTCCTCATCTACGCGCACGACGGCGAAGCCGCGCTGGAGCAGGTCTCCCTGCGGGGCCTGCACCCGGTCACCTCGCTGGTGCGCCGGTCCTCGCTCGAAGACGTCTTCCTGCGCCTGACCGGCCGGAGCCTCGTTGACTAATCCACTTCAAGCTCAGCCAACGACGACGGCGGCGGGGCCTGTCCTTCGCGCACACCCGCCGGCCGTCTCCGCGGCCCGCGCCCGCCGCTGGGGCGCCTTCTACTACGCCGAGCAGGTCCTGCGGGTGATGAAAGGCTACGGCTGGACCATCGTCATGTACGGCGTCGGCCAGCCGGTCGCCTACCTCTTCGCCATGGGCGTGGGCCTGGCCACCCTCGTGGATACCAACTCCGCGGCGGCCTTCGGCGGCGTCAGTTACCTGGCGTTCATCGCGCCCGCGCTGCTGATCTCCGCGGCRGTGATGACGGCGGCCAACGAGTTCACCTTCCCGGTGATGGACGGCTTCAAATGGCGCCGTGTCTATTACGGCCCGCACGCCTCGCCGCTGACGCCGGAGCAGATCGCGGCCGGCCAGATCATCGCCGTGACGGCACGTTTCCTGCTGCAGTCGGCGATCTACTTCGGCGTCGTCRCACTGTTCGGTGCGTCCCCGGGGGGCTGGGGCTGGGTTTCAATCCTGGTGGCCACCCTGGCCGGACTGTCCTTCGGCCTGCCGCTGATGGCGTACGCAGCTACCGTCAAGGAAGACAAGGGCCAGTTCGCCATGGTGATGCGCTTCATCGTGATGCCGTTGTTCCTGTTTTCCGGAACGTTCTTCCCGCTGGACACGCTGCCGCTGGCGGTCCGCTGGATCGGCTGGATCTCACCAATCTGGCACGGCACCCAACTGGGCYGTGTCTTCAGCTACGGCTATCAGGAATCAGCGCTGCTCACCGCAGTCCACGTCGTCTTCCTGGTCGCCCTCGCCGTCGTCGGCTGGGTCCTGACCCGGCGCCAGTTCGCCAAAAGGATGGCATCATGAGTGCAATCGCCGGCCACGCCGCCACCGAGGCCGCACGCAACCGGCGGTTCGGACCGCTCTACTCACGCAACGTGCGCGCCGTCGTCGCACGCGGGCTGATGGCCACCAAGAGCAGCAACTGGATGGTCATGCTCTCGGGATTCTTCGAACCCGTGCTGTACCTGATCTCGATGGGCGTGGGCCTGGGCGCGATTGTCGGCGCCGTGCAGGGCCCCGGCGGGCAACCGATCTCTTACGCCGCGTACATCGCCCCGGCGCTGCTGGCCGTGTCGGCGATGAACGGCGCCGTCTACGACTCCACCTGGAACGTCTTCTTCAAGATGAACTTCGCGAAGCTCTACCAGGGCATGCTCTACACCTCGCTGGGGCCGGTCGACGTCGCGATGGGCGAGATTTTCCTCGCCCTGCTGCGCGGGGCGCTGTACGCCACCGGGTTCACCGCCGTGATGGGCGTGATGGGCCTGATCACCACTCCGTGGGCCATCCTGATGATCCCGGCCGCGGTCCTGATTGCCTTCGGCTTCGCGAGCTTCGGGATGGGCATCACCAGCTTCCTGAAGACCTTCCAGCAGATGGACTGGATCAACTTCGTGATGCTACCGATGTTCCTGTTCAGTGCCACCTTCTACCCGTTGAGCGTCTACCCGCAGGCCGTCCAGTGGCTGATCCAGGCGATGCCGCTATGGCACGGGGTGGAGCTGCTCCGCCAGATCAGCGTAGGCGCGTTTTCCCCGGCTACCGCGGTGCACATCGGCTATTACCTCGTCATGATCGTGCTCGGCGTGGCGCTAACCACCGGCCGGCTCCGCAGGCTCTTCCTGAAGTAGGCCGCCAGCCCCAACTAACTGGCAGCAGGTGTCGCTTTCAGGGCTCAGAACGACAACTACTGCTACCCAGTTGGGGTTCGCCGGTTGGAGGCGTTCGCCCGGGGTGGAAGCGCCGCTCCGGGCTGGGCGGGTTTGCGATAATGGGCTCATGCAATCTCTGGGCACCCCTTCCTCCAAGCCGTCCGCGTTCAACGCCGCCACCGGAAAGTTCTCTATGTTCCGCATCGGCGGGCTCGGGATGACGGTCTTCATCATCGCCTTCCTGGTGGCTGTCATCTTTGCGGCGAACCAGAACGACGTCGTGGGCTGGGTCGTGGCCGTCATCGCCGCCTTCTGGCTGGCGCTGGCGGCCTTCGTGGTGTTCAGCATCCAACGGGCCGCCAAAAGGGCCGGTGCCAAGCTGAATGAGGCGCAGAACGCGTTCAACTCCGCGGTGGGCCGGGCGCCGTCGTCCGGCAGTGCCGACCATGGCGGAACGCGGCTGGTGGGCGAACGCCGCGACGCCGATGACCTTCGCGACATGAAACTGGACCACTCCTTCAAGATCGTCCAGGTGCAGGTCCGCGTGGTGGAGCAGGAACGGGCCAAGGGCGCGGCGTCGGACCCGGAGACCATCCGCCGCGCGCTGGAAACCATCGAGATCACGGCCACCAATGCACGGGACATGATCAAGGCCGGGGGCGGCTCGGACGAGCCCGTCAGCGGAACCATCATCGACTAGAGTGGAGCGGGTGAGCTCGGCATTGGAGAAGGACCACCTTCGCATCGCATCGGTAAACGTCAACGGCCTCCGCGCCGCCTACAAGAAGGGCATGGCGGAGTGGCTGGCGCCGCGGGACGTGGATATTCTCTGCCTCCAGGAGGTGCGCGCACCGGACGCGATCGTCCGGGAACTGCTCGGCGAAGGCTGGTACATCCTGCACGCCGAAGCCGAAGCCAAGGGCCGCGCCGGTGTAGCCATTGCCTCCCGCACCGAGCCCACGGCCACCCGGAACGGCATTGGTGACGACTACTTCGCCACCGCCGKCCGCTGGGTCGAGGCCGACTACATTGTCCGCGACGCCGCCGGGCAGGCGTCGCAGCTGACTGTGGCCAGCGCCTACGTGCACTCCGGCGAGGCCGGCACCCCGAAGCAAGAGGACAAATTCCGCTTCCTTGACGTGATGGTCAGCCGCCTGCCCGAACTGGCCAAGCACAGCGACCACGCGCTCGTGGTGGGTGACCTCAACGTCGGCCACACGGAGCTGGACATTCGAAACTGGAAGGGCAACGTCAAACGGGCCGGCTTCCTGCCGGAGGAGCGCGCTTATTTTGACCGCTTCTTCGGCGAGGACATCGGTTGGAAGGATGTACACAGGGGCCTGGCGGGTAACGTCGACGGCCCCTACACTTGGTGGTCGCAGCGGGGACAGGCCTTCGACAACGACACCGGCTGGCGTATTGATTACCATCTGGCCACGCCCGCCCTCGCCGCCGCCGCGGTGTCGGCAGTTGTTGACCGGGCGCCGTCCTGGGACACACGCTTCTCCGACCATGCCCCGCTGGTAGTGGACTACCGGCTCTAAGTCCGAAGGTTTTCATCAACATGACTAGCTCTCCCGCCGCCACTTCCAAGAAGCGCATCCTCTCCGGCGCCAAGCCCACCGCGGACTCCCTGCATTTGGGCAACTACATCGGCGCCGTGCGCAACTGGGTGGACATGCAGGCCGAATACGACGCCGTGTTCTTCATCCCGGACCTGCACGCCATCACTGTCGACTTCGAACCGTCCGAGTTGGCCAAACGGACCCGCGTGGTGGCGGCCCAGTACATCGCGGCCGGGATCGATCCGGACAAGTGCATCTTCTTTGTGCAGTCACACGTGCCCGAACACGCGCAGCTTGCGTGGGCCCTGAACTGCATCACGGGCTTCGGCGAAGCGTCCCGGATGACCCAGTTCAAGGACAAGACGCAGAAGTCCGGCGCGGAAGCCGCGACCCTGGGCCTGTTCGCCTACCCCACCCTGATGGCCGCCGACATCCTGCTCTACCAGACGGACTTGGTCCCGGTGGGGGAGGACCAGCGCCAGCACCTCGAGCTGACCCGCAACCTGGCACAGCGCTTCAACACCCGCTTCGGCGAAACGTTCACGGTTCCGGAGGCCACCATCCTGAAGGCCAGCGCCAAAATCTACGACCTGCAGAACCCGGCGGCCAAGATGTCGAAAACGGGCGAGTCGCCCAACGGATCGATCCAGCTGCTCGAGGAACCCAGGATCGCCGCCAAACGCATCAAGTCCGCCGTGACGGACGCCGGCACGGACATCCGCTTCGACCCGGAGGAGAAGCCTGGCATCTCCAACCTGCTGACCATCTATTCGACGCTGACCGGCAAACCGGTCGCGGACCTGGAAGCCGAGTACCAGGGCAAGATGTACGGCCACCTGAAGACTGACCTGGCCGGGGTGATGGTCGACTTCATCACCCCGCTGCGGAACCGGACAAACGAGCTGATGGCCGATCCGGCCGAGCTGGACCGGCTGCTGGCGCAGGGCGCGGAGCGGGCGCGGGAAATCGCTTCGGTGACGTTGGCCCGGGTCTACGAGCGCATGGGATTCCTGCCGTCCCTCAGCTTGGCGGGAGTCCGCTAGCGCAATGTCCTCCGTCAGCAAGGTCACAGCCAGCGACACCGGCCGCGCCGCCCACCACAGCGCGCGCAAGGGTAC
>NZ_JBFRFD010000228.1:0-5618 GCF_052114645.1 Arthrobacter sp. 2YAF22_2 | reverse complement strand
GAGAATGTTGCCGCGTTCGAGGCCGTCATGGACAAGTGGGCCGTCGAGTACTCCTGGCTGGGCGAGGTGACCGACACCGGCCGCCTGATCATCACCTGGGACGGCGACGTGATTGTCGACGTCGACCCCCGGACCGTGGCCCACGACGGCCCGGTCTACGACCGCCCGTACGCGCGCCCGGAATGGCAGGATTCCCTCCAGGCCGACACCTTCACCGGGTCGGTCCAGGATGCGGGCCGTCCGTCCGCCCCGGCGGAACTGGCCGCCGCCGTCACCGAGCTCGTGGCGTCGCCGAACATGTGCAGCAAGGCCTGGATCACCAACCAGTACGACCGCTACGTCGGCGGCAACACGGCCATGGCGTTCCCGGACGACGCCGGCGTGGTCCGGGTGGACGAGGAAACCGGACTCGGCGTGGCCCTGGCGACCGACGCCAACGGACGCTACACCTACCTCGACCCGTACCACGGCGCGCAGCTGGCCCTCGCCGAGGCGTACCGCAACGTGGCCACCTCCGGCGCCGTGCCGATGGCCGTCAGCGACTGCCTGAACTTCGGCTCCCCGGAGGATCCCGACGTCATGTGGCAGCTCGCCGAAGCCATCCGCGGCCTGTCCGACGCCTGCATGGTCCTCGGCATCCCGGTCACCGGCGGCAACGTCTCGCTCTACAACCAGACCGGCAGCGTTCCGATCCACCCCTCCCCGGTGGTGGCGGTGCTGGGCAAGTTCGATGACGTCGCGCGCCGTACGCCGTCGGGCTGGAAGGAAGACGGCCAGGCCATCTACCTGCTCGGCACGACCGCGGCGGAACTGGACGGTTCGGAATGGTCCAAACTGCGCGGGCACCTGGGTGGGCTGCCGCCGAACGTGGACCTCGCCGCTGAACGGGAACTCGGTGAGATCCTGATCAACGCCTCCCGCGACGGCATGGTGGACTCCGCGCACGATCTCTCCGAAGGCGGCCTCGCGGCGGCCCTCGTGGAATCCGCGCTGCGCTACGGCGTCGGTGCCCGGATTGCCCTCCAGGACGTGCTGGACCGTGACGGCGTGGACCTGTTCACCGCACTGTTCTCCGAGTCCCAGGCCCGCGCGATCGTGGCGGTGCCGCGCTCGGAGGAAATCCGGTTCAAGGACATGTGCACCGCCCGCGGCTTCGCCCACGTCCGGATCGGCGTCGTCGATGCCGAGAGCGGCACGCTCGAAATCAACGGCGTGGACACGATGAACCTGGACGCCCTCCGCGAGGCGCACGAAGGGACCCTGCCGAGGTACTTCGGCTAGCTTTCCCTGCACCCCCACCACCATCGACTGCTCCGTAGCAGCCCTTTTGACCCCTCAAAACGGCAGTTACGGAGCAGTCGATGTGGTCTTCCGGGACGGGCGCCAGCCGGCCTGGACCAGGGCGGCTCGGACCTTGGCCACGGCAGCCTTGGCGTCATCGTGCATGTGGCGCTTGGAAATCCGGACCTCGGCCCAGCCCAGCGCCTCGTACCGCTCCGAACGGGCGATGTCCCGGACGATCTGTCCCTCGTCGCCGTGGTGCTCGCCCTCGTATTCGACGCCGACCCGGTATTTCCGGTAGGACAGGTCGGGTTCATGGTGCCGGGTACCGGCGTCGTCGATGATCGGCACGTTCAGTTCCGGTTCGGGAAGGCCGGCGCGGACCAAGGCAAGCCTCAGCAAAGACTCCTGCGGCGAATCCGAGCCAACCCGAATGAGTCGAATGGCCTCCCTCGCCCTGCGGATTCCACGCTTGCCTTTGTGTCTGTCGATCATCCGCTGCAGATCCTCGAGGCCGCATAACGGCGTGTCGTTGCCCTCGAGTTCGAACCGCGGCACGCGGACGCAGCTGTCGCCGACCACCACGAGCTCGTCCACGCTCAACATTTCGGCCAGATCGAGCCAGGTTCTCTCGGGGGTGGTGACGGGGATTCTGTTCAGGACGGTGATCTCGTCGTCGTAGAGCTTCATCCGGTGGACGATGATGTGCGGCCGGTTGAGATGGGCTGCGCCTTCTGGCCTGATCACGTGGTACATCTGCGGTCCCTCCGTCTGCCGCCGCGCCGGGAGCGAACCAAGCTCCGCCGCGGTGAGGTGCGACGCGGCGCATCGCTCATTGACCTCAATGAAAGGCCGCACTCTCACGCCCAAGGGAAGGTCCGCCGTCGTGCCAGCGGACCGGATCCCCTTCCCCAGCGATGCCAGGGAGCGGTGGCGGAGCCGCTTGAGCGACACCCCGGCCGCCGCGGCCTCGGCAATGGTGAAGGGGCGTTCCCGGAAATTGGCGGGCAACGGGCGCGCGGTTTTCATGGCCTCATCAGACCAGAATGGCGCAAAGGCCGCAGAACTTATCCACACCCCCAATCCGTTGCTCCATAAGCGCCGTTATGGCCCCTGAAAAGGGCGTTTACGGAGCAATCGACGGGGGGTCAGTCGTCGCTGCGGAGTTCGCGCTGGCGGGCGCTGAGCAGCTCCAGTTCCGGCCGCGCGGCTACGAAGCGTTCGACGGCGGTGAGCACGTCGACGAGGTGGGACCGGTCCGCGGCGACGAGCCCGGCTCCGATCACCGTGCGGCGGTACTGGTCGTGGTACTCGACCTCCGTCACGGACACGTCGAAGCGGCGCCTGAGCTCGGCCAATACCGGCCGCACCACCGAGCGCTTCTCCTTCAAGCTGTGCACATCGCCGAGCAGGACATCGAGTTCGATCCAGCCGATCCACATGGATTAAGCGTAGCGATTGCTCCGTTGGCGCCCTTTTGAGGACTCAAAAGGGCGCCAACGGAGCAATCGATGGGTCAGATGGTGAGTTCGCCCATCCGGTCCCAGCCCTCGCCGTCGATCTGGCGGCTGATGATCCGGGGCGTCTCCAGCAGTGCCTGCGGCATGTCGGCCATGGCCTGCTTGAAGTGGCTGCTGTTGACGTGGTCCCCTGCGGCGTCGTCCTTGAAGGCCTCGACCAGGACGAACTCATTGGGGTCTTCCACGCTGCGGGACCAGTCGAACCACAGGTTGCCCGGTTCCTGCCGGGTGGCGCGGGTGAAGTCCTCCACCAGGCCGAGCCAGCGCTCGGACCAGTCGGGCTTGACCTTGAATTTAACGACGATGAAGATCACGGGGGCGCCTTTCGGTGGGGTGCATCGGGTCCTCCATTCTTGCAGTCTGGGGGCAGCGGCTCAGCAGTCGTTGATGGCTGCCCGCGCGAGTTCCTGTTGCCGCGGCGTGCCGACGCGTTCCGCCCATTGCTCGGCAAGCTGGAACTCGACCATGGCCTCGGCGCATCGTCCCGCTTCGTGCAGGGTCCAGCCCAGGTTGTTGTGCAGCGACACCATCCACCGCTTGGTCCGGAGGTCATGCACCGTGGACGCGTATTCCAGGGCGCTGCGGGTCCAAGTCTCGGCGTGCGCCGGGTCGGCGATGGCCAGCATGTGCAGGGCGTCCACGGCCAGGAATTCCTCGCTGAGGTGGTCGGCGAGTTCCGCGGCCTGTTCAAACAGCGGGACCGCCATTTCGGCGTGGCCGCTGGAGTTCAGCACCCGGCCGCGCTCCAGCAGCACCCGTACCGCCACCGTGGGTTCGTCGCCGTCGATCGAGTCAAGCAGGGCATCCGCTTCCTCGTACCGGCCCTGCAGTCCGATGGACCGGCCCAGCTGGGTGGCCAGCTCCGCGCGTTCGTCGGCGTCGTAGGCCGCATCCGTGATTGCCGCACGGAACCGGGTTTCGGAGAGGGCCGGGTCGTCAAAGTCCCACAGTTGGTCAAGGGTCTGTTGGTTCAGCATTTACCTGCTCCTGCTCAGTTCACGCCTGCGGCCAGTTCTTGTGCACTCCTAACGTATCGGGAAGTGACCAGCCGGCGCGCCCGGGCGGTGACGGCACTGCCGGCCGCGTAGAACCAGTTGGCCGGACCGCCGAAGGCCGTGACCGTGATCAGCACCAAGCCCTGCGCGTCGAGGGAGATTTCGAAGGCCTCCTCGCCGCGGACCGGGTGCCCGGGCAGTGTCCCGTAGCCAAAACCGGCGGACTGCGGTCCGCCGCCGGGGACTGGCCGGCGGACCCACACCACCTCGCAGGGCGCGTTGATCCGGAAGGGGCCGACGCCGAAGCCGCTCACCACGCGCGTCCCGGGGAGCACGACGTCGGACTCCGCCCGGACGCGCAGCCCGGCCCGCCTGTGCAGCTGCCAGGTCAGCAGCCCCTGCACCGCGCGGCGGTAGGCTGCCTCGCCGTCGCCCAGGTAGGCCTGGGTGACGAGGCAGTCGCTGCCCTCGGGCGGCATGCCGTCCTCGGTGGCTCCGATCCCCGCGTAGTTCAGTTCGCCGCCGGCGATCCGGGGCGCTTTCATGGCCGGGCCTCCCCGCGGGCGAGCCGGGCCCAGCCCAACTGCTCCTGCTGCCGGCGGCTCAGGGTGGCAACCACAAGGTCGTAGGAGTCCTCCACCAGGTCGCGGATCATGGAGTCGGGCAGGGCTCCGTCCAGCCGGACCCCGTTCCAGTGCTTCTTGTTCAAGTGCCAGGCGCCGGTGATCTCCGGGTGCGCCGCCCGGAGCTGTTCGGCGAGGGCGGGTTCGCATTTGAGGCTCACCGCGAAGTCGTCCGGGTTCAACGCGGAGAGGGCGAACATCTTGGCTTCGTGCCGGGTCCCGCCGGGCACCGCGGAGCGGACCTTGAAAACCGCGGTTTCCGGCCCGAACGGGTAGTCCTCAAAGGCGCCGGGGAATGCCAGGCAGATACCGCGGAGTGCTGCTGCGTCCATGCCACGAGCCTATCGGCTGCCGCCTACCCGGCAGGGCGGACATCGCCGATGCTGTGCAGTCCTTCCGGGGTGGCGCGGCGTCACAGAGCCAGATCTCTTAGCCGCTCGGGATGGTTACCCGACGAATCTTGCACACGCACCGCGGTTTGAGAAGCCGCACGTCACACGCCGTAAAGCGACGAAACCGGGCTCAATATTGCCTCCCGCGGAGCCACCCCGCGGTGCTAGTCTCCGAATATGTCACCTGAACGGGCCACCATCCCAGTTCTGGACCTGAGTACCGCGCGCCAGCCTTACGGTTCCTTCAGCCCGGAATTTATCGACCAGCTGCGGGACGCCGCACATAACGTTGGCTTTTTCCAGATCACCGGCTACGGCGCCGCCCCAGGCCAGGCCGAGGAACTGCTGGGCCTGCTCCGGCGCTTCTTCCAGCTGCCCCTCGAGGAGCGGATGAAGCTGGACAACAGGCTCTCACCACACTTCCGCGGCTACACCCGAATGGGCACCGAAGTCACCCAGGGCAAGGCCGACGCGCGGGAACAGATCGACTACTCGCCCGAACGCGAGCCCGTCCACGATTACCCGGCCGACCAGCCCTACTGGCTGTTGCAGGGCCACAACCTCTGGCCTGATGAGGCCATGCCGGAGCTCAAGCCGTCGGCCATGGCCTGGGCCGAGCTGATGTCCGGCGTCGGAATGGAGCTGCTCCGTGGCATCGCAGTCTCCCTCGGCCTGCCGGAGGACCACTTCGACGCACCCTTCAGCGGCGAACCGGCCTGGATGGGCAAGCTGGTGCACTACGTCGGCGGCGTGGTGGAAGCCGCCGGGGACCAGGGCGTGGGATCGCATGCCGACTATGGTTTTGTC
>NZ_JBFRFD010000227.1:0-5619 GCF_052114645.1 Arthrobacter sp. 2YAF22_2 | reverse complement strand
CGCATGATGCGGGCGACTTCGCGGCGCACGATGGTCATCAGTGCGATGCGGTTGCGCTGGCCGTCGGTCAGGACCGGATGTAATAAGTGCCTAGTTGCCCGGCCACCAACTGGCCCAGCCCGGTGGCGGTCTCCGCATAGCCGATGGTCGCGACGCCGGGAAGCTCTGTCTGCTGCCGGGTGAGCAGCTCGCCCAGGGCGGCGACGGCGGTCATCCGGGCCTGGCGTTTTTCCTGGTCCTGGTTCGTTTCACCGGTCGGGTGGGCTTCACCTTCGAGCAGCCGCCCCAGCCGCTCCGCTGCCTCGTCGATATCGGCGGTCAACGATGCAGCGGTCACGGATCGGGCGGCCGCGCCACCTTCGGACCCGGCGGCATCCTGCAGTTCCCGACGGACCAGGAGTCCCAGCAGCCGGCCAGCCGCCGTCGCGATCCCGGGTTCGGTGGGGACGTGCTTGGCGAGGACCCTGGAGACCAGCAGGTGGGCCCGTTTGGGATTGCGCCGCAGCGCGAGTCCCACGAGGGCTTTTACCGGCAGCACGCTGCGCCCGGGGTCCGGGACGACGTCCACGCCGAGGGCGTCGCGCACGTACCCTCCGCTCCAGCGGGCGACCGTGTGGAGCTCGTTCACCGCATGCTCGCTTCCAGAAGTTCAACAAAGTTCACGCCGGGCCTGGCCACGCCGAAGGCCCGTGCGCGCAGCAGGGTGCGCTCGGCCCACGCCCGGTGCGGCTTCGCCTCGTTCATCTTGTTCCCGTAGGCCGAGGCCTTGGCGCCGCCCCCGGCGCTGCCGGCGATGTCCAGCGCATCGAGGTATTCCTCGTGGCTCACCACGCACATGGAGTGCACCACGGGCACGTGGCTGGGATGGATGACCGTCTTGCCCAGCAGGCCATTGGCCAGATCCAGCTCGATCTCCCGGATCAGGCCGTCCAGGTTGTCCATCAGGATGCGCTGGCGGAGCTGGCCCCCGTTGGCGGCTTCGAACGGCGTGGACCGCAACTGCGGGCGCAGCACCCGCTCGGTGTTGACGAAGTGTTCCCAGACAGGGCCGGAGATGACCCAGCCGTCATTCGGGCGGCCGAAGATGTTCACGACGTCGCCGATGATGTTTGCGACGACCTTGACGTTGTAGATGGTCAAGTCGCGGGAACGCCGCAGGCCGAACGCACTGGACATGTCCGTGGCGCCGATCCGGACGCACAGCACCAGCTCGCGGAACTCTTCGACGAGGGCTAGATTGTCCGTCAGCACCCGGACCCGCGACTCCAGATGGGTTGTCGAAAGGTCCTCGATGATTGGCATGGCCTTGAGCGCAGGTTCCGTCGATGCCGCGCCGCGGCCGGTCTCGTCATTCAACAGCCGCAGTGCCGCCAGGAATTCGCGGCCACGCCCGGTTTCGTTCTCGAACTTGGGCAGGACGAAGCCGTAGACGACGCCGAGCGCGGCACCGGCCCGGCGTCCTACATCCAGCAGTTGAGCGGGGGTGCGGCACCGGATGAAGATCAGCGGGAGATCATCCGGATGGTCCAGGGACAGCTCGGCCAGCGCAGCGAGCAGGTTCTCCTCCGCGGCGGCCACTTCCTCGTCGGGAACGGCGTCTTCAAGGCAGATGACGGTGCTCAAGCACCCGGCCCCCGTTTGTTTCCGGATTCCTGCTGCCAGCCCGCGTCGTGTGGCGGGCGAGTACAGCGTAGCCCCCAACGCCACGGCCAACAGACCGGCGTCCGAGGTGCGGTGAAGCGGTTCGGGACGCAGGTGAAATAGTCGGTCCTTGACAGGTTCGGCCAAGGCTTCGAAGTGCTGCATTGTCCCCCAAAATTGATAGCTGCAGGTGTTCGTTGCGCTGGCTTCCCCGGCCTAGCGCAGGAGCACCCGTTGGTCTAGCGGAATGGTCATCGTGAAACCGAACCAGGCCCAGATGGCGGCATCGGGGGCATCGGCCGGGACGAACTCCGTGCGCAGCTCCAGCACCGCGCCGATCCGCACGACATACAGAACGCTCCGCAGCCCGGCATCGTTCCGGGCGGCGACCGCTGCAGCGGCGCCGTCGAAGACCGCGACCGTCAACGGCGTCTCCCCGGCGACGAACAGCGCCCGGCGCAGGAGCCGGATGTGACGCAGGGCGACAATGCCTGAACCGTCCTGGAGGCCGGCCAGGGGCCTGTTCCCGGGGGTGCTCACCGAAGTGCCGGCGTGAAGCCCGTCGGCGTGCTGGGCTCCCGTGGTGAGCTTCTGGTCCTCCCACGCCACGGAGCGGAGCCCTGCCACCAGCAGCGAGCCAATCGCGGATTGCCTCGCATTCAGGCGCACCACCGGGTTCGCCGACCCCAGCTCCCGCACGCTACCGAAGTCCGGGGCCGGGAAGAGCCGGTCCGAGACCCCCGGGGCTGGGCGCTGTGCCGCTTGTGGGGCCGCCGCGCCGGCGGCGGGCCGGGTCCCGGCGGCGGCCCTGGTGGCCACCGACTGCGTGGGCACCGGGCCCAGGGTGAGTCCCGTGGAAGCCGGCCGGCCGGCCCCGACGTCGTGCGTCCGGGCGGCAGGCTCCGACGACGGCGGCGAGGGCTCCGGCTGCCGAACCGGCTTTCGGCGCCGGCTGAGGTAGCCGATATCTGTCCGCGCGGAGCTTCGATTCAATGCCATGCTCAGAGCTTCAACTGGAAGTCGGCGGCGACGGCCGCGAGCCCGGCCTCGTAGCCCTGGCCGAGGGCACGGAACTTCCAACCGCCGGCGTGCCGGTACAACTCGCCGAGAATCATGGCGTTGATCTTGTCCAGGTTGCCCAGGGCAACGCTGAAGCGCAGGAGCTCGCGGTTCTGCTCGTTCGCTACCCGCAGGTACGCGTTCTTGACCGCGGCGAAGGTGCCGGATCCCCGGACATCCGGATCCACGTAGAGCAGGACGGCGATCTTGGCGACCGACTCGGGCACCCTGTTGAGGTCGACGTCAATCTGTTCCTGATCCTCGGTTCCGGCGAAGGCAATGCTGCTGTCCGGGCTCGCGATCTGGTTGAAGAAGACGAGATGGTCATCCGACAGGGCGCGGCCGTCCTTTCCGCACATGATCACCATCGGAACCAGTTCGGCCTGCGGACCGCGGCTGGGGACCATGTCCCAGCCGATCCCCAGCAGCACCTTTTCCAGCCCGGGGTTCTCGGCAGTGAGGGCGGCATTGCTGCCCGCAACCATAGAAGCCACTAGCGTCCTTCCAAATGAAGACCATCAATATCGAATTTGTCCCGTAGGAACTGGCCGTGCACCGCCAGTTCCGTGACGGCCCCCGTGCGGACCTGGTTGTCCAGGTTCTTCACAGTCGAATAGAGCGTCTCGAGCTGCTCCAGCAGCCCCCTCGTCTCGGCCGACTCCTCGTGCCGCGACTCGGCGGCCAGCATCAGGTAGGCGCGCAACGGAGACGGCAGGTAGTCGGTAACGACGGCGTTCAACRGGACGCGCTGCTCCGTTGACGCCCCGGACCGGCCGATGTAACCGATCAGGGCGCGCAGGACGTCAACCACCTGCAACAGCTGCGAGACGACGACGGTCGGCAGCTCTGAGCCGCGCCCCAGCGCCATCCGCCTCAGCTCCTCGAGCGCGGTGCCGGTGACTGTCAGCTCATCGGCGGCTGGCCCGGCGGTGGAGCGGGATTCGGCGTCAGATACGGCAGCGGAGCCGGGAACTGCTCCGCTGCCGAACAACGCGCCAAAGAATTTTGCGACCATAGCCCGTAAGCCTAATTCTCAGGGGCGATGGCTGCTAATTCCCTTCCTGCTGACGCACCCGATCCAGGTACGGGCGGGCCCGTTCCAGTCCGGTTTCGAGAGCATGCACGGTGCCTTCCATGCTCTTGTTGGCCTGGGACCGGAAGGTGTCGATGGCGTCCATGGTCTGGAAGACGTTGTCGAAAGCCTTCTGCAGCGTTTCGACGCTGACCCCGGAACTCGCCGCCTGCTGGTGGATCCGCGCGGTCTGATCCTTAAGCATCTCGGAGGTCTTGAGGATCATGTTGTTCGTCGTCGTGTTGATGGCGTCGATCTGGTCCAGCACCATTTTCTGGTTGGCCAGGGCCTGTGCCACAATCACGGCGGTACGCAGCGCGGAGATCGTAGTGGTGCGCGCCCGCTCGACGCCCTTGATCAGTTCGGTGTTGTTTTTGCGGATCATGTCGATCGCCAGGTAGCCCTGCACCGAGACGGCCAGCTGGGTCAGGATGTCCTGATGGCGCTGGCGGATCGGATACAGCACGTCCGAGTCGAGCTTGCCCGCCTCTTCGATCTGGCCTTGCATCTTCATCTCGTCGATCCTGCTGGCCGTTGCAGTGTCCAGGGCCTTGGCGAACACCGCATATTCGCTCAGTCCCTGCATGGTCTCCCACAGCTGGGTCTTTTCCTGCGCGAGCGAGGCGTTGTCCTTGAGCAGCGCGTCCTGGCCAGCCATCAGGGACTTGATGATCTTGTCCAGCTGGGTCTGCGCACTCTCGTATCGCTGGAAATACTTCGCGAGCTTGTTGCCGCCCGGGATGATCCCCAGGATTTTCCGGCCGACGCCCAAGTCAGCGTTGTTCGGCGTCAGGTCCTCGACCGTCGAGCGGAGCTCACCCAGCGTTGAGGCAACCTGCACCTGGGCGCTGCTGCCGGACTTCTTCGCACCGGCCAGCGACGTCGATGACCGCTCGAGCAGCCGGCTGGAGGTGTTGGCGGAGGCCACCAGTTGCTGACCGCCCAGCCGGTTGATGCCGTCGATCTTGCTGGAGTACTCGGGGCTGAACGGGCTCATCGCCGACACCTCGCTGATGAAGGCGCGGGCCTGGGCGTTGATCTCCTGCTGGCGTTCGGCCGGCACCGGAACCATGCCGGGGGCGTCGTCGACCTTGACGATGTCGACGGTTTCCGGCGCGTTCAGTACCAGCGGCGTCGATGCCGCCGCCTCCGGCGGTGTCAGTTGCATACTCATGGGTCCGTCTCTCTTTCTATGGTCTGGGGTGCTTAGCCGAGCTGGACGCCGAAGTCCCCGGCGACGCCGGCGAGGCCGGTTGCGTAGCCCTGGCCGACAGCCTTGAACTTCCACTCGCCGTTGTGCCGGTACAGCTCCGAGAAGATCATGCAGGTTTCCGGCGCCGCGTCCTCGCTCAGGTCGTAGCGGACCACCTCGGTGTCGTTCTCCGAGTTGACCACCCGGCAGTAGGCGGCGCGCACCTGGCCGAAGTTCTGCCGGCGGGCTTCCGCCTGGTCGATCGAAACCACGAAAACGATCCGCTCAACATCCGCACCAACGGCGGAGAGTTCGACGGCGATCATTTCGTCGTCGCCGTCGCCCTCGCCGGAGCGGTTGTCGCCCTTGTGGACGACCGAGCCGTCGGCAGCCGCCGGCTGGTTGTAGAAAATGAAGTCCGCCGAGCTGCGGACTTTGCCGTCGGCGCCGAGCAGGAGCGCCGAGGCGTCCAGGTCGAAGGCATCACCGGTGGTGGTGCGGGGGTCCCAGCCCAGGCCGACCAGAACCTTGTTCAGCCCCGGGTCGGCCTTGGTGAGCGAGAGGTTACTGCCTTTGGTAAGTGTCAGGCCAGCCATGGTTGTTCTCCTTGTTCAATCCGGTGAAAGTGCGGTGCATGGCCCGGCATGGCCGGGCC
>NZ_JBFRFD010000226.1:0-5632 GCF_052114645.1 Arthrobacter sp. 2YAF22_2 | reverse complement strand
CTCTGGCRGTGTCCATGCGGGGCACGGTGCTGGCTGCCTACGACGGTCGTCCCAACCTGGACGACCTGCCCAGCCCGATCGATCTCCTGCTGCGCCGCAGCACGGACAGCGGACGGACCTGGGGCAGCCAGCAGGTGGTGCGCACCGGAGTCGGACTTAACGGCTTCGGTGACCCGAGCCTTCTGGTCGACGCCGACACCGGCCGGATTTTCATGTTCCATGCAGCCGGGACGCGGGCCGGTTTCTTCGAGGCCCGGGCGGGGCTGCACCCCGAGGATGACGTCCAGCACTGCGATATCAGCTTCTCCGATGACGACGGCGTGACTTGGCGGCATCGGCGGATCACCGGGCAACTGAAGGTGCGTCCGGCCACCGGCGGCACGGAAGATCCGCAGATCACCGGGATCTTCGCCGCGGCCGGGCAGGGCGTCCAAATTCATGCCGGGCCGTTCCGGGGCCGGCTGGTGCAGCAGTTCGTGGTCCTGGTCGGCGGCGAGATAATGGCAGCTTCCGCGTACAGCGGTGACCACGGCGAGAACTGGACGCTCGGGAACCTCATCGGAGCCGGGCCGGACGGCATCGGTCCGAATGAGAACAAGGTGGCCGTCCTCGCGGACGGCCGCCTGCTCCTGCATAGCCGGGCCACTCCCCGGCGGCTTGCGGCCGTATCGGACGACGGCGGCCAGAGCTGGAGCCCATTGCTTCCGGTTGAGGACCTGCCGGATCCAAGCGACAACGGTTCGCTGGGGCGTTTCGACGGCATGCCTGCACTAACGACCTTCGCCTCGGAGCCCACCGGGTCCTGGCTCCTTGCCACGAACAACCAGGACGAGCGGCTGCGCCGCAACACGGTCCTCAGCCTCTCCCCCGACAACGGGCTGACCTGGCCCGCCAAGCTCTGCATTTGTCCGGGAAGCTCCGCGTATTCGACCGCGACACGGCTGCCGGACGGCAACATCGGGGTCTTGTATGAGCGGCAGGGGTACCGCGAAATTGTCTTTGTTTCCGTCCCGGCCGAGCAGCTGGCAGAGCAGCTTTCCGCGGGGCCCTCGGCCCCGACGGATGTCCCGCCGACCGGCGCCGAGGCCGGCTTGGAGTTCCACATGGAACTACGCTCCATCACCCCCGGCCGGCCCTCGAACTGGCAGGATGCCGGTGAATCCCATGTCATGGCGTCGGATGCCGGCGACTGGGGAGTCCAAACCTGGAAGGAAATCGGCCAAGGCTATTCACCGGATGCGGTCCAGATCCTGGGGACCAGGGAAGCACAGGATCTGAACTACGGGCCCATCGTCCCCGGCTATAAGCCGGGCGACATTCTTGCCTTCACCGGACGGGTCCGCAATGAAGGCGCRAGGGCGGCAAAGGCTGTCCGGTTGGCCGGTCCGGGAGCCGGGGCATTCCCGCCGGCCGACCTTTCCGCCGGCGAGGAAGCCCTCTATTTCACCCCGACCT
Source organism: Arthrobacter sp. 2YAF22_2 (assembly GCF_052114645.1). Classification (NCBI taxonomy): domain Bacteria; kingdom Bacillati; phylum Actinomycetota; class Actinomycetes; order Micrococcales; family Micrococcaceae; genus Arthrobacter; species Arthrobacter sp. 2YAF22_2. Next base: position 4,177 of record NZ_JBFRFD010000226.1, on the reverse strand, counting down.
ACACGCTCACGGAGCAGGAAGTGGCCCGGGGTGCCCTCACCGTTACGTTCAGCGTGACTGCGGCCGTGGGGTCCACGGAGGTGCGGCTCGGGCGGACATTCCATTTCGACATGGCAACGGGCGCGGTTCAGGTGGCGGAGGGGTAGACCCCGTGGGTGTCGCCGCATGCCCGGGCCGCGTCGGTGACCAACGTGCACATTTGCCGCAGCCGCTCGACGCGCTCCGCGGGAGACACCGCGTCCTGCGGAAGGCCGATCTTGAACCCTGTGATCGGCACTTCACCGGCTGCGCGGAGACAGCGGGTGATCTCGCCGCCGTTGAGCAGGGAACTCGCCGGGGCGCCCTGAACCTCGACGGCGGGAAGGTGGGCATCTATCCACGGGTAGCCGAACTCCGTCGTTTCGGGCGAGCAGCCGGAGAACATGAGACCGCCGAGCACACCCGCCTCGCGGGCGTACCTGAGATGGTCCGCCGCGGTACGACTCCGGCCGGTTTCGATAACCGACCGGGCCCAGTTGACCAGGACTGTGATGCCCTTCCGGCCCTGGTCCCCGAGCCGCCGGACCACCTGGACTTCCTCCTCGAATGAGAGGAATCCCTTCTCCGGAGCGCTCCCGAGCCGTGGTGCGTCGCAGTGTTCGACGACGATCCCGGCGCCGTGCCAGTCCCAGTCGAGTACCTCATTGAGGGAATCCGCGAAGGCGTCCGACGACGCGTAAAGCGGCGGGGCGGAGTGCAGCTCGACGGCTTCGACCCTGTGGCCGGAGTCTACGAGGGCGGCCACGTAGTCCCGCATCCCGGCAACGAAGTCCAGGGCCGCCCGGCGTCCGCCCGGGTCCCTCGAGGCCAGACCGAACTGCTCATCCAGGGCCGAGCGCTGCATGGTTCCCGGAATCGATGTCACCACCACCGACCACGCAGCGGGAGCCCCGGCCGGCCAGGAATCACCGCCCTCCGCCCGGTACGGAAGCTCGAGTCCGCGGATCGACGGGATTCGACCTAGTTGTTCGAAGAACTGACGCTGCAGTGGGCCCGGATTTTGGGCGGGATATGCGCCGACGATGAGCGACATGATGGATCTCCTTCTTGCCCCGATGGACTGGACAGAGGATATCGGATGTCTACCGTCGGACGGTCGTCGGTCTCGCCTACCAAGGGCCGCTTGACGAGTTGCTGTGACGCCCCTTACAGTTTCTCTACGAGCATCGGACGTCCTACATCCGATATACAGACTGGAATGGTGAGGCATCATATGAGCAAGACCATCAAGAACCTGCCGCTGGCCACTGATGCCAGCCGCCGGAGCTTCCTCAAGCTGACCGGTGCCATGGGGGCCGCGGCGGCGTTCGCCAGCTCCTTGGCCGCCTGTGGCGCCCCTGCCGCGACCACCACGGGCGCGGGCGGGACCACGGCCCCGATCAACAAGGACCTCACCATCGAGGCCGGCATCTCCTACGCGCTGTCGACCGGCTTCGATCCCCTGTCCTCCTCCGGGGCCACGCCGCAGGCAGCCAACCTGCATGTCTTCGAGGGCCTCGTGGAGCTGCACCCGGCGACCCGGGCGGCCTACAACGCGCTGGCCGCCGCGGACCCGAAGATGGTCAACGCCACCACCTATCAGGTTACGCTCCGCGACGGCGCCAAGTTCCACAACGGCACCCCGGTCACCGCCGACGACGTCGTATTCTCGTTCACCCGCGTCATGGACCCGGCCAACAAGTCCCTCTTCTCCCAGTTCATCCCGTTCATCAAGGACGTCAAAGCCCTCGACCCGAAAACCGTCGAGTTCTCCTTGCTCTACGCCTTCCCCGCGTTCTCCCAGCGCATCTCCGTCGTGAAGATCGTGCCCAAGGCCCTCACCAACTTCCCCGTCGGCTCCGACCAGCTCAAGGCTTTCGATGCCAAGCCCGTCGGCAGCGGTCCCTACAAGCTGATCTCCGCCGTCAAGGACGACAAGATCGTGTTCGAGGCGAACGCTGACTACAACGGACCGATGCCCGCCCTCGCCAAGGGCATGACCTGGCTGCTGCTCTCCGACGCTGCCGCCCGCGTCACCGCCATGCAGTCCGGCCGCGTGCAGGCCATGGAAGACGTCCCGTACCTGGATATGGACGGACTGAAGTCCAAGGCCACAGTGGAATCCGTGCAGTCCTTCGGGATGCTGTTCCTGATGTTCAACTGTGCCAAGGCCCCCTTCGACAACAAGCTGGTCCGCCAGGCCCTGCACTACGGCCTGGACAAGGACTCCATCATTAAGAAGGCCCTGTTCGGCAACGCCAAGGCCGCCAGTTCCTACTTCCAGGAGGGGCACCCGGACTACGTCAAGGCCAAGAACGTCTACGGCTACGACCCCCAGAAGGCGGCTGACCTGCTCAAGCAGGCGGGCGTGACGAACCTCGAATTCGAGCTCCTGACCACCGACACCGCCTGGGTCAAGGACGTTGCCCCGCTGATGCTCGAATCCTGGAACAAGATCCCGGGCGTCAAGGTCAGCCTCAAGAACCTGCAGTCCGGCGCCTTGTACAGCGACCGCGTCGGCAAGGCGGACTTCTCCGTCGTCGCGGCCCCGGGAGATCCTTCCGTGTTTGGCAACGACGCGGACCTGCTGCTGAGCTGGTTCTACGCCGGGGACACCTGGATGAAGGGCCGCGCCTACTGGGCCGCCACCCCGGAGCGCGCCAAGCTCGTGGACCTGATGGCCAAGGCAGGCCAGTCCGCCCCGGCTGACGCCAAGAAGCTCACCGGCGATATCGTGGATCTCGTCTCCGAGGAGCTCCCGCTCTACCCGATCTTCCACCGCCAGCTCCCCAGCGCTTGGGACGCGAAGAAGCTCAGCGGATTCAAACCGCTTCCCACCACCGGGGTTTCCTTCGTCGGCGTCGGCCGCACGGCCTGATTCAGGCCACCCCGAACTAGGTGGAGGCGCTGTTCCCCCGTCAGCGCCTCCACCTTCCCGCCCTGCCCGTTGACGCAGCCGACACTGCGCCAACACCCCAAGAATTCCGGAGACAACATTGGTCACCATATTGCGTCTGCTCGGCCGCAGGCTCGCCGCACTGCCACTAATGGTCCTGGGCATCACCCTGCTGGTCTTCCTCGTCCTGCAAGCGGCGCCCGGGGACCAGGCCAGCAGCGCGCTCGGCGACGGCGCCAGCGAGGATGYCAAAGAACAATACCGCCAGAACAACGGGCTTAACGATCCCCTTGTCCTGCAATACTTCCGCTTCCTCGGCAAGCTGCTCCAGCTGGACCTCGGCGTGACCACTCCGCCGGCGAAATCGGTGGCGGCCATGATCGGCACGGCTTTCCCGCTGACCCTTCAGCTCACCTTCCTCGGCGTCCTGATCGCCATCGTCCTGTCGCTCGCCTTCGGCATCGTCGGCGCACTGTACCGGGACAAATGGCAGGACCAACTGGTGCGTGTCTTCTCAATCGCGGCCGTCGCTACCCCGTCCTTCTGGCTGGGCATCCTGCTCATCCAGTGGCTTGCCCTCGGCAGCGCTCCCCTGTTCCCTTCGGGCGGCATTGCGACGCCGGAGTCGGGCTTCGGCGGGTGGCTCAACTCGATGGCGCTGCCCGCCCTGGCGCTAGGAATCCCGGTCTCGGCGTCGCTGATCCGGGTGGTCCGCACGTCCATGGTCGAAGAACTGGACCGGGACTACGTCCGCACCGCGATCGGTAACGGCGTTCCCTACCGCGAAGTGGTCTCCAAGAACGTGCTCCGCAACGCCCTGGTCACGCCAGTGACCGTACTGGGCCTGCGGATCGGCTACCTGCTCGGGGGCGCCGTCGTGATTGAAATGATCTTCGCGCTGCCGGGCATGGGTCAGCTGATCCTCAACGGCATCACCAATCTGGACGTCAACCTGGTCCAGGGCGTGGTCCTGACCATCTCTGTCACCTTCGTCCTGGTAAATATCGCCGTCGACCTGCTCTACCTGCTCATCAACCCCCGAATCAGGACGGTCTGACCCATGCGCAGCAAACTCGCTGAACGCCTGAGCGCGCCGGGAATCCGGTTCAAGGCACTGCCCTGGAGCTCCCGCTCCGCCCTCATCTTCTTGGTGGTCATCGTCGCCGCCGCCATCTTCGCGCCGCTCATCGCCCCGCACGACCCTCTGGAGACCTTCATCCCGGCGACGGCGCCCGGCGGCGAGCACCTGTTCGGCACCGACCG
>NZ_JBFRFD010000225.1:0-5665 GCF_052114645.1 Arthrobacter sp. 2YAF22_2 | reverse complement strand
GCACGCCAAGGCTCACGTCCGGAACCTTGATGCCGATGCCGATGAAGGAGAACGCGACCTCGGCAAGGATCGCGCCGGTCACGCCGCGGGTGATGTCGAGGACCAGCAGGGAGCCGATGTTGGGCACCAGGTGGCGCCAGACGATGCGCCGCGCGGGGATGCCCATGTACTGCGCGGCCTTCACGAAGTCACGCTGCATGAGCGACATCGACAGCGAACGGATCAGCCGGGCAGTTCCCATCCAGCTGAAGACGAGCAGCACGATGATCAGCAGCAGCCAGCTGGGGAGGTTCTTCTTGAGCCCCTCGCCGCCGCCGCTGGTGGCCACCGCGACCACCAGGAGGGCCGGCATCATGATCAGGGCTTCCAGGACGAACAACATGACCTTGTCCACCTTGCCGCCGAAGTAGGCCATGGTGCAGCCGTACACCGCCGCGATCAGCACCGAGACCAGCCCGACGACGAGTCCGATCAGGATGGAAACCCGGGTGCCTTCCACGGTCAGGGCGTAGAGGTCGATGCCGGCCTGGGAGGTGCCCAGCAGGTGTTCCGCAGAGGGCCCCATGCCGATGTTGAGCGAGTCGATTGTCTCCTTGTCCCAGCTGGAGAACGTGCCGCCGATCAGGGAGAGCACGGTCAGCAGGACGAAGATGACCAGGCCGGCGACGGCGGTCTTGTTGCGCAGGAACCGCCGCAGGATGATCCGCGACTTCGCGATGACGACGTCGCTGTTCTCGATCTTTGATTCTTCGGCGACCGCGGCGGGATCGACGGTGTTCAGGTTGGTCATGGCTACTGCACCCGCACTCTCGGGTCGACAAGGGTGGTCGCGAAGTCGGCGAGGATCGCGCCGATCGCGAAAATCACGGAACCGTAGGCCAGGGTGGCCGTGGCCGCGTTGACGTCCTGCAGTGCAATGGCGTCGATGCTCCAGGAGCCGACGCCGTGCCAGGCGAAGATCTTCTCCGCGAAGAATCCGCCGGCGAAGATCGCGGGGATAGTGAACGCGATGCTCTGGGCCACCGGGATGAACGAGACGCGCAGCGCGTGCCGGGTGATCGCCTGGTTGCGGGTCAGGCCCTTGGCGCGGGCAGTGCGGACAAAGTCGGCGTTGACGTTGTCCAGCAAGTACTGGCGCTGTGCGATCTGGTAGGCGCCCCAGCCCACGATCGTGATGGCAAAGGTGGGCACGGCGTAGTGGGCCAGCATGTCGACAAATTGGGCCCAGCCGTCGCCGTCCAGTCCCGGCGTGGAGATCCCGGTGACGAAGAAGAGGCGTTCGCCCACGGTTTCGTTAATGTTGATCGCCCCGAGTTGGACCAGGAAGTACGCGATCGGGGCCGGCACGATGTACACGAGGTAGCTGTATGAGGTGATCGCGCGGTCGGAGAACTTGTACTGCCGGGCCGCGGTGTAGACGCCAAGTGCGACGCCGATGATCAGGGTGAGGATGATCGAGGCCAGGAACAACCGGGTGGAGATCCAGACCCGGTCACCGAACTCGGCGTTGACGAACGCGCCGTTCGGGCTGCGGCCCCAGTCCCAGCGGGTGACAATTCCGGTCAGCCAGTCGACATACCGCTCCCACGGGCTCAGGGCCGGGTCGAGGCCCTTGAGCCGGAAAGAGTTCGCGACCTGCTCGGGGGTAGGGCGGGGGATCTTTTCCTGCTCCAGCAGCGCCGGCTGCAGGCTGGTGACCGCCAGGAAGTATCCGGCACTGGTGGTCAGGAAGATCATGAACACATAGGTGACGGCACGTTTGCCAAGGTATCGCAGCATGGGACTAGCTCAGGATTGCCGTTGCCTGCGGAATGTTGGGCATGACCGGGCAGGCCGGACCATCATGACCGGGAGCCGGGGTTGTTACAACGTTCACAGCAAAGATCCTTCCGTCGTCCCCTTCGCGCGCGGGGTCTCCGCTGCCGGTCCGGGATCACGGCCAGCGGGTGCCTGACCGCCCGCAAGCCCTTCGGCCAGCCCCTCGAAGGGCTATGTTGCGGGTCACATTCCAGAGGAAGCTATCACATAAGGATCTTGGCCCGACGCCCGAATCGGCGGGAAACGGTATCCGCACTACCAGATCGTTATGAATAATTCCTTTGAATTGATTTGACTTGGCGGAGGGCGCTGAGTCGCGTAGCCTACGCGCCCCGCACAACCCGAGTGGCGAGCTCCCGCCACGATTCTACGAGGCTTGCCGGGGCCACGCCGTGGACCCGGACCGAGTGCAGGAGTCGTTCCGGCTCGAGGGTGACGCTCAGGGCGCCGGCCATCAGCCGGAGGTCCGCGCTGACCCCGGCTTCGCGCAGCAGGACTTCCAGATGCCGATGCCACAGGACCGCTGCGGGTACATCAAAGCGGTTGTAAGCCGACGTGTCCGCCGCCCGTGCGAGCTCGCCGTATTCCATTACCCAGCCGATGCGTTCCGCACCGCAGGCAATGAGCCGCTCCAGGGGCGGGGCACCCGGCCCCAGCGGCGGAGGTCCAAACATGAATCGGCCCTGGAACTGGGCCTCGGCCTCACTGAGCAGACTCATCATCAGGCCGGCCCGGCTGCCGAAGCGCCGGAACACGGTCCCCTTGCCCACGCCAGCGCGGGCGGCGAGGGTGTCCATGGTGAGGCCGTCCGCCCCGCACTCCGCGACGAGTTCCCGGGCGGACCGAAGCAGCAACTCGCGGTTGCGGGCAGCATCCCGGCGCTCCGGCTCGGCGCCGGTCTGGCCGCCGGGGCGGCTGCCGGACCGGGACCCGGGCACGGCGCCGGGGCGGATTGGGATGAGGCTCACAGTGCCCATTGTAGCGTCGGGGAATAATAAACGGACCGCAGTCCGTTTAGCCTAGATGAAGGCCACAACAGCCTCCGCGATCATCCAGCCGCCGGAATCTCCGCGGCGCTCTACAAGGAGTTCACATGACCACCAATACTGTCCTCACCCTGGTCGGCAGCCTGCGCGCCGGCTCCACCAACGCCCAGCTCGCCGAAGCCATTCAGCTCAACGCTCCCGAGCAGGTCGAGGTCCTCATCCACGAGAGCCTCGGCAACATCCCGTTCTACAACGAGGACATCGACGTCGAGGGCCAGGTTCCCGCCGCCGCAGCCGCGCTGCGTGCCGCCGCCAACGGCGCCGACACCCTGCTGCTCGTCACTCCTGAGTACAACGGCACGGTTCCCGCCCCGCTCAAGAACGCCATCGACTGGCTGTCCCGCCCCTTCGGCGCCGGCGCCCTCAGCGGCAAGCCCACCGCCGTCGTCGGTACCGCATTCGGCCAGTACGGCGGCGTCTGGGCCCAGGACGAGGCCCGCAAGGCTGTCGGCATCGCCGGCGCCAAGGTGCTTGACGACGTCAAGCTCGCCGTCCCCGGCTCGATGGTCCGGTTCGCCGAGGTCCACCCGAAGGACGACGCAGAGGTAGTCGAGCAGATCAAGGGCGTATTTGTGGCCCTCGCCGAAGCCCGCACCGGCGAAGCAGCCTAAGCGACACAGGACAGCACTTCGGGACACCCCCGGCAGCACCCGCTGCCGGGGGTGTCCCGCATTCGTGGGCCAGTGCCACGCGCACCGGCGAGCTAAGTCAACAAAAGTTTCCCCAGCGACAACCCCGGCCTGTATCCTACAGATGTGACCAACGAAACACTTGATGCCGCCGCAAAGATTCTTCCGGCCGAGGCAATTGACGCAATCGAACGTGCGGCTACGTCCGCCCACCGCCACGAGAGGCTTTTCTCGGAGCGCGCAGCAAACATCAAGCAATCGGCCGTCCGGGACGTTTTCGACATCTCGCTGCGGCCGGGCCTCGTCTCGCTAGCCGGCGGCAGCCCCTACCTGCAGTCGCTCCCGTTGGAGCGTCTCGGCCAGTCGGCCGCTGAAATCATCGCGGAGCAGGGGTTGACCGCGTTGCAGTACGGCGGCGGTCAAGGCACCGAGGAGCTCCGCACGCAGATCTGTGAGGTCATGGCGGCCGAGGGGATCCTCGACGCGAAGCCCGAAAACGTCGTCATCACGGCCGGCTCTCAGTCGGCCCAGGACGTCGCGACCAAGGTCTTCTGCAATCCGGGCGACGTTGTCCTGGTGGAAGATCCCACGTACGTGGGTGCGCTCAACACTTTCGAAGCCTACCAGGTCGAGGTGGGGACCGTGCCGATGGACGAGCACGGGATTGTGCCGGACCTCCTCGAGGCGAAGATTGCCGCCCTGCAGACCGCGGGCAAGAGCATCAAATTCCTCTACACGATCCCAAGCTTCAACAACCCCTCCGGGATCACCCTCGCCGCCGACCGCCGGCAGCAGGTCGTGGATATATGCCGCAACGCGAATATTCTGGTTCTGGAGGACAACCCCTACGGCCTGCTCCGCTTCGACGGCCGGCCGCTGACCCCCTTGCGCGCCGGCAACCCGGACGACGTGATCTATATGGGTTCCTTCTCCAAAATCTTCGCCCCGGGGCTGCGGATCGGCTGGGCGCTGGTCCCGGCCCACCTGCAGCGGCGCTACTATCTGGCGTCGGAGGCGGTCACCTTGTGCCCGCCGACGCTCAACCAGATGCTCGTTTCCGCCTACCTGCGCGACTACGACTGGCTCGGCCAGATCGCCACCTACCGCGGGCTCTACCAGGAACGTTGCGAAGCCATGCTGGCCGCGCTCCAGAAATTCATGCCCGCGGGCCTTAGTTGGACGCGGCCCGAGGGCGGCTTCTTTGTCTGGGTCACGCTCCCCGAGGGCGTGGACACCTACCCGCTCCTGCAGAAGGCGATCGACGCCGGCGTCGTATTTATCCCCGGGGCCGCCTTCACGCACTCGGACGAGCCGTCCAATAAGCTGCGGCTGGCCTTCAGCGCCGTGCCGCCCGACGCGATCGAGGAAGGGGTGCGGCGCTTGGCGCCGGTCCTGCGGGAAGCTGTCGCGGCGTTGTAGCCTGAAGCATTGCTGTGGCTTGAATGGCCCCTGACCCGAACGACCTGACCAAAATGCCTTGACCAGAGGAGTCCCTAATGACCGGAATTATCGTTGTCGGCGTCGACGGCAGTGAAACTGCCCTGAGGGCGGCCCAGACGGCACGGGGCCTGGCGGTCTCCCTGGGCGCAACGCTGCACGTGGTCAGCGCGTTCGACAGCGACCGGACCGAGGTCTTCGGCAGCGGCAGCGACCGGTGGATTGTTTCAGACGCCGACGACGCCGAAACGGTCGCCAAGGACGTCGCGGCCAGCCTCCGCGGCGACGACATCAATGTCACCTACGCTGCGGCCCGCGGCAAGCCCGCTGAGGCGCTGATTCACGAGGCTGAGCGCTCCGGTGCGCAGCTGATCGTGGTCGGCAACCGCCGAATGAAGGGCCTTGGCCGCGTCCTGGGGAGCGTCGCGAACAGCGTGGCCCACGGCGCCCCCTGCGACGTCTACATCGCCAAGACCGACATTCCTGAATAGCCGGCAGGCAGAGGCACGGGAGGAGGCATCGCAGGCGTTATGGCTGCGGTGCCTTCTCCGCAGTTTTTAGCATCCTGCGGAGAATTTTGCCCGAGGAGGACTTCGGCACGGCGTCGATGAACTCCACCCGCCGGATCTTCTTGAACGGCGCCACCCTGGCGGCCACGAATTCTTCCACGGCGGCCTCGTTCAGCCGCTCGCCGTCCGGCCCCGGCTGGCGCACCACGAACGCCATCGGCACCTC
>NZ_JBFRFD010000224.1:0-5668 GCF_052114645.1 Arthrobacter sp. 2YAF22_2 | reverse complement strand
GGGCTATCCGGCGTCGTCGCTGGGCTCCGTGACGCTGCGGGATGCCTTCGCCCATTCCTGCAATACCGCGTTCATCAATGCCCGGGACCAGGTCAGCCAGGCCCAACAGGAAGCCGCCGCCACGTCCCTGGGCGTCGCCGTGGACGCGCCGGGCCTGGGCGCCGCCGCGTTCCTCGGCTCGGTCCCGGGCGATGCCTCCGGTACCGAGCACGCGGCATCGATGATCGGCCAGGGCAAGGTACTGATGTCCCCGCTCGCCGCCGCCGTCATGGCCGGCTCGGTGGCCAAGGGGGCGCCGGTTTCGCCGTCGCTGGTGCTCAATCCCAACGCCGCGGCGGCGGGAAGCGCCACCCCGACGGCGGGACCGACCGCGGAACCGTCGTCGTCGGCCCCCGCCCCCGCGAAGTCCGCCGGCACCCCCCTTACGGCCGCGGAAGCGGCACCCCTGGCTGACATGATGCGCGCCGTGGTGACCTCCGGGCACGCCGGCTTCCTCGCCTCGGTGCCCGGCGCGCCCGTGGGCGCCAAAACCGGGACGGCGGAGTTCGGTAAGGAGGATCCGCCCAAGACCCATGCATGGATCGTGGCCGTGCACGGCGACCTCGCGGTGGCCGTTTTTGTCGAGGACGGCGGCCTCGGCGCCACCACGTCCGGGCCGCTGCTCAAGGAGTTCCTCACCGCCGCCGGCTGAGTCAGGCGTTCCGCGGGCCGGCCCGTACCTGCCATGGGAAGATTGCACAGTGGCCCATATTGACGTTTCCGGCATCGACTACTTCCTCTCCGACGGCACCCAGCTGCTCAACGGGGTGACGTTCAAGGTCCCCGCCGGCACCAAGACGGCGCTGATCGGACCGAACGGGACGGGCAAGACCACGCTGTTCCGGATCATCTCCGGTGACCTCGTCCCGGACGAAGGCGTCGTCGGCCGCTCCGGCAACATGGGCATTATGCGCCAGTTCGTCGGCCAGGTCCGGGACGAATCGACTGTCCGGGACCTGCTGGTCTCGGCCGCGCCGCCGGCCCTGGCGGCCGCCGCCCGGGCCGTCGACGAGTCGGAGCTGGCCATGATSGARCACGACGACGAGCCCACCCAGATGGCGTACGCGCAGGCCATCGTGGACTGGGGCGACGCCGGCGGTTACGACGTTGAGACCGTCTGGGACGAGGTGTGCATGGCCGCCCTCGGACTGCCCTTTGACCGCGCGCAGCACCGGCCGGCGTCGAGCCTCTCCGGCGGCGAACAGAAGCGGCTGGTGCTGGAGGCGCTGTTCGCCGGACCCGACCAACTGCTGCTGCTCGACGAGCCGGACAACTACCTGGACGTCCCCGGCAAGCGCTGGCTCGAGGCGAAGCTCAACGAATCCAAGAAGACCGTGCTGTTCATCAGCCACGACCGCGAACTGCTGAACAACGCCGCCGGCCGCATCGTGACCCTGGAGCCTGGCATCAACGGCGCCGGCGCGTGGATCCACGGCGGCGGCTTCGGCTCCTACGTGGACGCCCGCGCGGACCGGAACGCCCGTTTCGAGGAGCTGCGCAAGCGTTGGGACGAGGAGCACGTCAAGCTCAAGGAACTCGTCAACATGTACAAGAACAAGGCGGCGTTCCGTTCCGACATGGCCAACCGGTACCACGCGGCGCAGACCCGGCTGGCGAAGTTCCTCGAGGCCGGGCCGCCCGAGGCGCTGCCGATTGAGCAGAACGTCCAGATGCGGCTGAAGGGCGGCCGCACGGCCAAGCGCGCCATCGTGGCGGAGAAGCTGGAGCTGACCGGGCTGATGAGGCCCTTCTCCACCGAGGTCTGGTTCGGCGACCGGGTGGGCGTCCTCGGCTCCAACGGCTCCGGCAAGAGCCACTTCCTGCGCCTGCTCGCCACCGGCGGGACCGACCCGGAACGGGAGCACCTGCCCGTATCCGACGTCGAGATCGCCGAAGTCCCGCACGAGGGCACCGTGAAACTCGGGGCCCGGATCCGTCCCGGTTTCTTCGCGCAGACGCACGTCCGGCCCGACCTGCTGGGCAAGACCCTGCTGGAGATCCTGCACCGCGGCGACGAGCACCGGTCCGGGCTGGGCCGCGAAGCCGCCGCCGGCGCCCTCGACGGTTACGGCCTGGCTGCGCAGTCGGAACAAAAGTACGAGTCCCTCTCCGGCGGCCAGCAGGCCCGGTTCCAGATCCTGCTGCTGCAGCTCTCCGGCGCGACCCTGCTGCTGCTCGACGAACCGACGGACAACCTGGACCTGCACTCGGCCGAGGCGCTGGAACGGGCCATCGACCACTTCGAGGGCACGGTCCTGGCCGTGACCCACGACCGCTGGTTCGCCCGCACCTTCGACCGCTTCCTGGTCTTCGGCTCCGACGGCAAGGTCTATGAATCGGCCGAACCGGTCTGGGATGAGAAACGCGTCGAGCGGGCCCGTTAATTTGGAGAACATGAAGAACGCGCACAACAAGCAGCGGAAGCAGTGATCCGATGACCGGTACCGCAACGGCCCCCAGGCTGCAGGCCGCCGCCGGGGCGACCTTCCTGATCTTCGGGATCAACGGCCTTGTCTTCGCAAGCTGGGCCGCACGCATCCCGGCGGTCACCGAAATCCTGCACATCACGTCGGGAGAGATGGGAACCCTGCTGCTCTGCGTCGCCGTGGGTTCGCTGATTGCGCTGCCGACGGCGGGCTGGGTAGTGGGCCGGCTGGGGACAGGCAACACCGTCCGCGCGGCCGGCCTGCTGGCAGCGGCCGCCGGTGTGGGAATCGCCTTGTCCCTTAACGGCGGTTCGATCGTCGGAACCGCAGTATCGCTCTTCTTCTTTGGCATTGGCATCGGTCTCTGGGACGTCTCGCAGAACATCGAGGGCGCGGACGTCGAACACCGACTGGGCCGCACCATCATGCCGCAGTTCCACGCCGCGTACAGCGGCGGCGCCTTCGTGGGTGCGCTCATCGGCGCCGGCCTGTCCCGGATCGACGTCGGGCTCCCGGTGCACCTGCTGGTCATCGCCGGCGTCGTCGTCGTGGCTGCGCTGGTGGCGCCCCGCTATTTCCTGCCGCATGTGCCGGAGCCTGCTCCGGCCGACGGCGGGGCCAAGGCGCCGCGGACCGGCTCCGCCTGGCGGGACAGCCGGACGTTGCTGCTCGGCGTCGTCGTCCTGGGCGCCACCCTGACCGAGGGTGCCGGCAACGACTGGATCGCCAAGGCGGCGGTGGACGGGCTGGGTGCCGAGCAGTCCACCGGAGCCCTGCTGTTTGCCGCCTTCGTGCTGGCGATGACCGCTATGCGCTTCTTCGGCGGCCGGGCGATCGATGTGTACGGCCGGGTGGCGGTGCTGCGGGCCAGCATGGCTGCGGCCGCGGCAGGGCTGGTCTTCTTCGTCTTTGCCGGCAACCTGTGGCTCGCCACCGCCGGCGCGGCGCTCTGGGGCGTGGGAGCGGCCCTCGCCTTCCCGATGGGCATGTCCGCCGCAGCCGATGACCCCAAGCACGCCGCGGCGCGGGTGTCCGTCGTGTCGACCCTGGGCTACATCGCATTCCTGGCCGGGCCGCCCCTGCTGGGCTACCTCGGCGACCTGACCGGGATCCGGCTGGCGCTGCTCGCCATCGGGGCGCCCATTCTGGTTGCCCTGCTGCTCGCCGGCGCCGCGAGGCCCGTGCGCGCCCACTGAGCAGCCGAGAGACCCGGCACCCGGGTCACTGCCTTTGCCCGGCGGCGCCCCGCAGTAGGGTGGGGAAATGCGAAGCATGCTGAGAAACACCCCTGGCCGGCTGGAGAAGCTGGACCGGAAACTGGTCCGCTCCGTCTCCCGGCTGCCCGGCGGGAGCCATGACGACTTCTTCCGGAGGCTCTCCTCGGCCGCCGACCAGGGCAAGCTCTGGCTCGGCATTGCCGCGGTGATGGCCCTCGTCCCAGGCAAGACCAGGCGCGCGGCCCTGCACGGCGTCCTGGCCCAGGGAGCGGCGTCCGCCGTGACCAACCTGGTCTTCAAGTCCCTGCTGCCGCGCGCCCGGCCGCTGCCCGAACACCTGCCCGTCTTCCGCTTCGTCAACCCGCAGCCCACCAGTTCGTCCATGCCCTCGGGGCACTCCGCGTCGGCCGCCGCCTTTGCCGTCGGCGTGGGGCTGGTCCGCCCGGCACTGGGCGTCGCGCTGGCGCCGGTCGCCGCCGGAGTGGCCTATTCCAGGGTCCACACCGGGGCGCACTGGCCCACGGACGTCTTCTTCGGCTCGGCGATCGGGGCCGGCGCGGCCCTGGTGACGCGGAAGTGGTGGCCGGTCCGTCCGCCGTTCCCCGCGGTCCGGCGCACCCCGGTCGAGGCCGCCCCGCTGCCCGGCGGCGAGGGACTCGGCATCGCCGTCAACACGCTGGGCGGGTCCTACTCGGCCGAAACCGCCGACGCCCTGCAAAAAGTATTCCCCCAGGCGCATATAAAGGAGATCGGTCCGGACGATGACGTCGCGGCTGAAATTGCAGCGGTGGCGACCCGGCCCGGCGTCGTCGCGCTCGGCGTCTGGGGCGGAGACGGCACCGTGGGCACCGCCGCGGCGGCCGCCGTCGAGCATTCCCTCCCGCTCCTGGTGTTGCCCGGCGGAACGCTGAACCACTTCGCCCGGGACGCCGGCACCCCCACCTTGCAGGCCGCCGTCGACGCGGCCGACAAGGGGCAGGCGGCGCGTGCGGACCTTGGTCACGTGAAACTCGAACGCGGGCTGCCGGACAGCCCGGAGCAGCTGGAACTGACCATGCTGAACACGGCCAGCATCGGCCTGTATCCCAACCTGGTGCGCCGGCGGGAGCACCTCCAGCCGGCGCTGGGGAAACCGCTGGCCGGGGTCATCGCGATGTTCCGGACCTTCGCCGCGGGCACACCCAGCACCTTGATCGTGGACGGCGTGCGGCACAAGCTTTGGATCCTCTACGTTGGCCGCGGGCGCTACTACCCGCGTGACCATGCGCCCCTGGCCCGGCCGGTACTGGACGACGGCGTGCTGGACCTGCGGATGATCACCGCTGACGAGTCATTTGCCCGCCTGCGCCTGCTGTGGTCCGTGCTGACCGGGACCGTGGCGACCTCGCGGATCACGCACCTGCGCGAAGCCACCCGGATCCGGGTGGAACCGGGGGACTCTTCGATGGTGCTGGCGGTGGACGGCGAAGTCATGCCCGGCGTCCGCGCCGTGGAGTTCTCGGTGCTGCCCGGCGGACTGGTGTACTACACACCGGAGCCGCAGGACTGACCCGCCGTCATCCCCGCGGATTACCCTGATTCGCCCCTGAATCATCCCTGAGAGCGGCGAATTCACCGGCTCCCGCCGGTAGCGTGGTGCGTACACAACCGCACGCAACGCAAAGGAACGCTTCCATGATCGAAGCACGAGGCCTGACCAAGGTGTACGGCGAAAAAGCCGCCGTCACCGGAGTCAATTTCACCGTCGAAGCCGGCCGGGTCACCGGTTTCCTGGGTCCCAACGGCGCCGGCAAGTCCACCACCATGCGCATGATCATGGGCCTGGACCGACCGACGTCGGGCTCCGTCACCGTCAACGGCGTCCCGTTCGACCGGCACCATGCGCCGCTGCGCGACGTGGGCGCCCTGCTGGACGCCAAAGCAGTCCACACCAGCCGCTCGGCCTACAACCACCTGCTGGCCATGGCCGCCACACACAGCATCCCC
>NZ_JBFRFD010000223.1:0-5669 GCF_052114645.1 Arthrobacter sp. 2YAF22_2 | reverse complement strand
CTCACCCATGCCCGCTTGACAAGGAAGGCCTACATATCAGGTGTGGCCGTCCTGTATGTCGAGGCGCTGGTCGGTCGGGTCGAGGCGGAACGTGAGCGCCGTCTTGCTGAGGAGCATCGGTTCGTGCAGACGCTAATCGCTGCTCCTGACTTGACTGAGATCCGCATCTCGGGCCGGAGCCTGGCCGGAATCATCCTCGCAGCGCGTGATCTGAGCGGCGGCGACCTCTCTTCGACCGACCTGACGCGTGCAGACCTCCGCAAGTCAAATCTGTCGCGAGCCGACCTGAGCGGTTCTCGTGCGGTCGGCCTGAATCTGCATGGGGCGACCGTCGATGCGCTCAAGGTGCGGGGCGTGGACTGGACGGCGGCAAGCCTCTCGCGCCTCGCCGGCTCGGATGTCGACTTCACCGGAGCCTCGATCGTGGACTCGTCCTTCGCGGATGTCAGACTTCCACGAGCCATCTTGGACAGGGCAGATTTAGGGCGAGCGGATCTCCGCCGCGCCGATCTCTCGGACTGCAGGGGCGCCGCAGTCAATCTTCGCGGGACCGATCTGCGGGCCGCAAGTCTGCGTGGGGGCCTACTGAAGGACGCCGACCTGCGCGATGCTGATTTGCGGGCCGCCGACCTACGGAACGCCACGATCGAGTCGCCCGACCTGCGCGGCGCTGATCTTCGCGACTGCAACGTCGAGGGGCTCGTCCTGCGTGAACCGATCGTCGACGATCGGACGCGGCTGCCAGTTCTGACTCACATCTGACTTAACCAGTAGTGCCCAACCGTACGAGGAGACTGACGCCATGGCCATGTTTTGTACCGACATCGACGGCACGTTGCTTAACCCGGAACGGACACTATCCCGGCGCACGATCAATGCCGTCCGGGCGATACGTGCTGCCGGTCATGCCTTCGTGCTCTGTTCTTCGCGTATGCCGGAGTCTATGCGGATACTCGAGCGGTTGTACGACGGTTCCGATGAGCCCCTGATCGCCTACAACGGCGGGCTCGTGCTGTCCCGCTCGGGCGCGGTGGTGCACGACGTCGCGATCGCGCCCGAGCATGCCCGCAAGATCGCCGAATACTGTTCCGATGTCGACCTGCATGCGAGCTTCTTCGCCGGTGAGGACTGGCACGTCTGGGGCAACGATCGGTGGACGGCGCGCGAAATCAACAACACCGGTGTATCGCCTCACGCGATGTTGTCGAAGGAATACATCTCCTCAGGGCGGGTCGATGTGCAGCCGCCGCACAAGGTCATGTGCATGGGCGAGCAGTCGCTGGTAGACGAGATAGAGTCGCTTCTCAGCACCGAGCCTGGCGTCGTCACCTACCGTTCGAAAGACACCTACCTCGAGATCGCCAACGCGGCATGCTCGAAAGGCCTTGGAGTCGAGGCCGCTGCCGAAGAGCTCGGCTATGACAAGGGGGACTGCTACTTCTTCGGCGACAATTACAACGACATCCCGGCCTTCGCCGCCGTGGGAACCTCTATCGCGGTAGCGAACGGTAAGGAGGCGGTGCTCGCGGCGGCGACCGTCACCACCGCTCGCCACCACGATGATGGTGTCGCGGCCTACCTCGAGACATGGCTCGCCACGGCCGGGGCGGGATCGCCAGGCCCGACCTTTTCTTGAGTCGGCTTTTGAGCGCACGGATTCCCGGGAGCCAAAGAGTTTGAGCAGGTTAGGGCAGCTGGCCATCACCCTCCCTGCCCAATTGCCCTCCGGTATTGCGCCCGGCGAAGACCGCCCGGGCTTCTTCGTTTTAGTCTCGGCCACCCCCTCGGCAGGAGTCGGATCCGTGAGGGTCCCGCCCTCGGGCGACTTCGGCGCCACACGGAATTCCGAGCAGGTCGAGTACGGGGGCCGCGATGTCAGTCAAGGCCTGCGCCAGGCTCGCAATTGCTGTTAGTGGGACTAGCCCGGGATTTGTCGACTCTCGACTTACCAAGGGCTCGTGGAGGGATGTCAACCATGCCGCCGGCTTGAGGGGGCGTAAGAYCGCAATGTGAGTTGTGGTCGCCGGTCGCGATGGCGGCCTACAGCGCGCCATCGGGGGTGCGTGCCCACTTCGTGCAAGGCCGGACTGTCGGTCATACAGGGTGCCGTTCCCTTCTCCATGAGATGTTGGAAAAGGAGGCGCCCCACGGTGATGGTCCTCGATTCGAGCATGAGGGCAGCCCTCTCGTGCTGTGCTTATTCGGGGCCAGTCCTGTTCGGGATGCCAGCTCTCTCATCCGGTAGCGAAATCTCCCGCAAGACACAACTGTCGCGCCCGGAAGGCCATCTAAGCGCGTCGAATCGGGCAAAAACAGGGTGTGCACATTGTGCACACCCTGGGCTTCGGATCCGGTCGTATTGGTGCCGGACTGGGCTGGATTGCGGAGGTCTTCGTGGGAATGGCGTGTTTTGAAGGGCTGGAGCGCGGTTCGAGTCCCACCTCGGGCACAGTGTTTCCGCAGGTCAGGGGCCTATGAGCCTCTGAGTGTGCACAAACTGTTCACTTATTGGCCCGTGTGGGGGTCTTTTTTGTTGGTTGCCGTTGCTGTGGGCCGGTGGCTCCTTCTCTTGATTTCCGGCAGCGGTGGCGCTGCTTATTCGTTCATGGCCCGGAGTGCCGCTATCGGCATGACGGGACGCAGGATGGGGGAGCGGTGCTGCCTTTGCTGGTCTGGATTTCGTGATGTCATGACTGTTCATGGAGCCATGGCCAAGTAAGTGTGACTATGTCAACCCTTTCTGGCCCCGGGCGGACGGTCGTAGCCGGCCCCGGTGAAGTCCTAACGAGCTAACGGTGTCCGGCCTGGGCAGTGGACTCTGAAGGTGCTGGGCAACCGATGATTGGTCTAAGTCCAAAGAAGCGGGCGCATGGTTCTCTCGGCGGGGTTGGCCGGATGAGGGCCTTGACCGCTTCAGGCGACAGGCACAGACTGACACTGCCCGGGGCGGTGGGGCCGAGGCTGTGCGTGAAAGGACGGAAGAGATGAACGCAACCAGCAGGTTCCTGATCGTCGCCGGTGTGGACGGTTCCGAACACTCTTTGGCGGCTCTTCGCTGGGCCGTGGATGAAGCGCGTCTGCGGCACGGAAAGGTACGGGCCATCACTGCCTGGCACTACCCGCCTGTGCCGTCAACGGTGGAGGACAGCGGCAGTAACGACTCTTTCCACGCCGCTGAACGTCTCCAGGCCGACGCGCTGAAGACCGTTGCTGGCGAGGGCGTGGACATCGAGGGAACGCTCGTTAGGGATACCGCCGCCACCGCTTTGCTGGATGCAGCCAAAGACGCGGACCTCCTCATTGTGGGATCCCGGGGTCACGGAGGTTTCGCCGGTCTGCAGCTGGGATCGATCTCTAGCCAGGTAATGCACCATGCCCCGTGCCCCGTTCTGGTTGTCCGGCCAAGGAGCGGTGCCTGATTCCTGGCACCACTGCGGTCTCGCTCCTGAATTCTGACGCACGCAACCCGCCGGGGGAACACGGATGATCCCGATGCTCACGCTCGCGTTTGCGGTGCTGCTTCTGTTGGGCGTCCTCATCTCCGAACGCGCCAGCCGGACGGTACTGTCCACCGCCGTGTTGTTTCTTCTCGGTGGCTTTGTCCTGGGCCAGGGCGTCCTTGGGATTGTCCCCGTAACGCCCGGCGAACCGGTCATCGGGGTTCTGGCCCAGCTGGCTCTGTTCTCGGTCCTGTATACGGACGGCATGAAAGTGGGGTTGTCCGACCTGCGGAGGGCGTGGCGTTTGCCCGGGCGGGCGTTGCTCCTGAACGTGGAGTCGGGGCTCAATGACGGGCTGGCCCTGCCGGTGGTTCTTGTGCTCCTGGCGCTTGGGGGTGGAACGGATGTCGGTCTTGGGGTACTGGCCGGAGAATCGCCCTGGGCCTGCTGGTCGGTGTCTTGGTCCCGCTGATCGTCATCTGGCTGGAGCGGCTTCCTTTTTTGATGGCCACGAAAGGCCTGCAACCCCTGGTGGCGGTATCCATCGGCCTGCTCGTGCTTGCCATCTGCCTGGTGACAGGGGCCAACCTCTTCCTCGCCGCCTTCGCGGCCGGCATCACCGTGGCCACCGCAGGACCGGGCTTCCGGGACGAATTCGAGCAGTTCGGGGAACTGGTGTCCGAACTGCTTAAGCTGGCGGCCATCCTGGTCTTTGGCGCGCTGATCACGCCAACGTTTCTCTTCGGCGAATTCGTGTGGACAGGATGGGTCTTCGCGGTCCTGGCGATCGTCGTGGCAAGGCCCTTGGCCCTGCTGGTGTCGTTCCTCGGCACACGGCTGCCCATCAAGGAACAGCTCGCGGCCATGTGGTTCGGCCCCAAAGGGTTCGCGTCGGTGGTCTATGGGCTTCTGGTCCTCGAATCAGGCGTCGAGCGCTCCGATGAGCTCTTTCATCTCGTGGCCCTGGTCATTGTGCTCTCCATTCTGGCCCATTCCTCGACCGACGTCCTCGTCGCCAGACAGTTCGAGAGTGCGCCTCCCCGAACACTGCGGTAATCTGCCGTGGTTCACGCTTCAGGAGGTCTGGGGCGGGCAACCTGGACTGTCCGGCCCCGCAGGCTTGCCCGAACCTCAGATCACATCGCTCATGGGCGCCCTTCCGGACGGCCCCTAGCGCAGGTCCAGCGGTGTTCCCTGAGTCTCTGGCAGCGGCCCGCGCAGACGCGGGCCCTCGCCAGGTTCCTGCGGCAAGCTGCCACCGAATATTCAGCAGTCCGTTTTCCAGCGGTTCTCGACCGCTGCGTCTGTGTCGGGCTTACTTTGCGATCCTGCCCACGATCTGGCGGGCCACCAGCCGGTCGATGCCCGGCAGATGGGTGGCCCGTATGATCCACTGACGCAGGAGCCGCTGGGTCCGGTTGGCGGGCAGGAATGATTTTGCGGTGCGCCTGCCGGCGGCCTGGGCCTCCTCGACCACGGGTCGCCAGCGTCTCTCGAATTCGGCGAGGGCCGGGCTGATCCCTTCAGGTGCGGCCACGGGTCCGAGGATGTCCCCCAGCAGCGCGGCACCGGCGATGGCGAGCGAGCCGCCCTGACCCGCGAGGAGCGACACGGCCCCGCAGGCGTCCCCCACGAGCACGGTCCGCCCCCGCTGCCAGCCCGGCATGACGATCTGTGCCACGACATCGTCGTATGGATACTCGGGGCACAGCTCCAGTAGCCGGTCCACGGCGTGGCCGAGTCCGGCGAACTCTCGGCGCAGCCGCTCCCGCGGACTCCCGGACGGCAGGTGGCCTGTCGCGCCTGCGGCATCCCGGTAGACCATGAATGCCGCCACCTCGTCCGAGCGGAGGCTGTAGAGCCCGGCCATCCGGTCGATGCTGTCGGTGAGGACGAACCGGTTCCGGAAACGGGCATTCAGGAGCGGATCGGTCACGATGAAGGCGGCAGCACGCATGCCCAGAGGGCGCAGGTACTCCACTTCCGGGCCGAACACACAGGCTCGCACACCGGAGTGGATGCCATCAGCGCCTACCAGGACGTCCGCGGCGACCGTGCCGTCCGGCGAACTGTCGACGGCGACTCGCACGCCGTCCTCATCACTCCATACCCGGGAAACCTGCGCCCCGTAGCGGACCTCCACCCGGCCGGAGGCCACGTCGTCGAGCGCGGCGAGGGCGGCGCGCTCCATATCAGGGCGCAGCAGGCTCAGGACAGCAGGCTCAGGAC
>NZ_JBFRFD010000222.1:0-5709 GCF_052114645.1 Arthrobacter sp. 2YAF22_2 | reverse complement strand
GGGTGATTCTCCTCGCAGCAGATGAACGGGAGATTTCGGCGACGCGACAGGGCACGATCAGGGAACCAGGATGACCTTGCCGGTGGTGCGCCGCTGCTCCAGGTCCGTGTGCGCCGACGCGGCGTCGGCGAGGTCGTAGCGGGCACCGATCCGGACCTTAAGGCTGCCGTCCGCCACGGCGGCGAACAGCTCGCCGGAGCGCCAGCGGCGTTCCTGCGCGTCGCGGAGGAAATGGGTGATGGTGGGCCGGGTCAGGTAGAGCGAGCCGCCGGCGTTGAGCCGCTGCGGGTCAAACGGCGGAACCGGGCCGGAGGCGGCGCCAAACAGGACCAGGGTGCCGCGGATTCGCAAAGCGGACAGGGATTCGTCGAAGGTGTCCTTGCCGACGCCGTCGTACACGACGTGGGCACCGGCGCCGTCGGTCAGCTCGCGCACCTTGGCGGCGAAGCCTTCGTAGCGCAGCACATGGTCCGCGCCGGCTCCGCGGGCCAGCGCCTCCTTCTCATCGGTGGAGACGGTGGTGATGACGTGCGCGCCCCTGGCCTTGAGCAACTGGATCAGGAGCAGGCCGACGCCACCCGCGCCGGCGTGCAGCAGCACGGTGTGACCCGGTTCGACCTTGAAGGACGAGTTGATCAGGTAATGCGCGGTGATGCCCTGCAGGGGGAGCGCGGCCGCGGTGAAGTCGTCGACGCCGTCGGGTACCGGCAGCGCCTTGTCCGCGTCCACCAGGGCGTACCCGGCGTAGCAGCTGACACCCTCGGCGGTAGCAACCCGGTCCCCGGCCGAGAATCCGGTCACCCCCTCGCCGAGCTCCTCCACGGATCCGGAGGCTTCGGACCCGGGGGTGAAGGGGTAGGAAACTTTGTAGACGCCGCTGCGCTTGTAGGTGTCAATGAAGTTCACGCCCACCGCGGCGACCTTGATGAGCAGCTGCCCCGGTCCCGGGACCGGACGGTCGACTTCCGCGAGTTCGAGTACCTCGGGGCCACCGGACTGCCGGGCGACGATTGCGTGTGTCATGGGACTCCTTGCTGAAATGTCTCCGTTCCGGGGAGGATCATTCCTGGCCCGGACCCTGAGACCATCCTAGGGACACCCAGGCTCCCGGCGCAGCGTTGCCGGGCGTGATGCTAGTAACGGCGCGTAACGGTGGCCATGGGGCATTCGAAGTGGCGGCCCGCCGCGAGGCCGACGTCGTTGAGGTAGCGGACGATGATGCCGTAGGACTGCAGCAGCGTGGTCTCGGTGTACGGGACCTGGTGCTTGGCGCAGAATTCGCGCACGATCACCGCTGCCTTGTCCAGCTGCGGGCGGGCCATGTCCGGAAAAAGATGGTGCTCGGCCTGGCGGTTGAGGCCGCCCAGCAGGATGTCCATGAAACGTCCGCCGGAGATGTTGCGGGAGGTCAGGACCTGGCGGCTGAAGAAGTCCACCCGGCTGTCCGCGGGGAGCACCGGCATGCCCTTATGGTTCGGCGCGAACGAGGCGCCCATGTAGAAGCCGAAGACGGCCAGCTGCACGCCGATGAAGGCCAGCGCCATGCCCCACGGCAGGAAGGTGAAGGTGAGGACCGGCAGCAGGCTCAGGCGCGCCAGCAGGATCGGAAGCTCAACCCAGCGGTGCGTGACCTTGGCGCGGCGGAAGACGAACTTGACTGAATCGATTTGCAGGCCGAGGCCCACCAGGAACAGCAGCGGGAAGAAAAACCAGCCCTGCTTACGGGTGAGGAACGCGAACCGACCCTGCCGGTCGGCAACCGCCTCGGCGTGGAAGGCGATGGGCCCGGGCGCAATGTCGGGATCCTTGGAAATGACGTTCGGGTGGTTGTGGTGGGCGCCGTGCTTCTGCTCCCACCAGGAGTAGCTCATGCCGGCCACCGAAGTGGCGAGCAGCCTTGCGGCCCAGTCGTTGGCCCGGCGGGAGGCAAAGATCTGGCGGTGCCCGGCCTCGTGGGCCAGGAAGCTCAGCTGGGTGCAGAGGATGCCCAGGGCGGCCGCGATCAGGAGCTGGAACCAGCTGTCACCGATCAGCGCGAAGCCGAACCAGGTGGCGGTCATCAGCAGGAGCAGGACGGAAAACAGGGTGACGTAGAAACCCACCCTGCGTTCGAGGAGGCCTGCGGCCTTGACGCTCTTCAGTAGTTCCGAATAGCTCAGGACGACGGCGTTGGGCTGCCGGACCCGCGCCTGCGGGCGCGGCGGCGTTGCGGGGGAAAGAGTGGTGGTCGGGGTCATGAAACGCATGCCTCGTAACTGTTACGGGCAACGCTGCGGCTAACATTTTCAACCGCACGGTCTGGATCACCCTTAACCAAGCATACGCCGGGCAACTGCTTCGGGACGATGCGGAGCCGGACGCGGGGCAGTGCATGCATAAATATCGGGTTCTATGCATAGTCTTGCTGTATACTCGTGGCTATGACTATTTCTGTTGCCGTCTCCGGTGCCAGCGGCTACGCCGGCGGCGAGGTCCTCAGGCTCCTGGCGGGTCATCCCGACGTCACTATCGGTGCCATCACGGCTCACAGCAACGCCGGTTCCAGACTAGGGGAATTGCAGCCGCACCTCCATGGCTTGGCGGACCGGATTCTCGAGGACACCACGGTGGAGAACCTCGCCGGGCACGACGTCGTGTTCCTCGCCCTGCCGCATGGGGCCTCTGCGGAGATCGCCGCGCAGCTGCCCGCCGGGACGCTCGTGATCGACGCCGGTGCGGACCACCGGCTGGCGGACCCGGCGGCCTGGGAGAAGTTCTACGGCTCACCCCATGCCGGCACCTGGCCCTACGGCCTGCCGGAGCTGCCCGGCCAGCGCGAGGCGCTTCGCGGCGCCACCCGCATTGCCGTCCCCGGCTGCTACCCGACGTCGGCCCTGCTGGCCCTGACACCGGGGTTCGGCAACCACCTGCTCCAGGCCGACGACGTCGTAATCGTCTCGGCCTCCGGCACCTCCGGGGCGGGCAAGGCCGCGAAGGTGAACCTGATCGGCTCCGAGGTGATGGGGTCGATGAGTCCCTACGGCGTGGGCGGCGGACACCGGCACACGCCGGAGATCGAACAGGGGTTGTCGAAGGCGCTCGGGGCTCCGGTCACAGTGTCCTTCACGCCCACCCTCGCGCCGATGAGCCGCGGCATCCTCACCACGGCCACTGCCAAGGTGCGCGCCGGTGTCACGGCTGAGGAACTGCGCGCCGCTTGGTCCGAGGCATACGACGAAGAACCCTTCGTCCACCTGCTGCCGGAAGGCCAGTGGCCCGCCACCAAATCCGTACAGGGCTCCAACCATGCCGTAATGCAGTTGGCCCTCGACGCGCACACCGGCCGCGTCATCGTCACGTGCGCCATCGACAACCTCACCAAGGGGACCGCCGGCGGCGCCGTGCAGTCCATGAACATTGCCCTCGGCCTGGCGGAAAATGCCGGCCTCGAACTCCAGGGAGTCGCACCGTGAGCATCACCGCCCCCAAAGGATTCCGCGCCGCCGGGGTCAAGGCCGGCCTCAAGGCCTCCGGCAACCCGGACCTTGCCCTCGTAGTCAACGACGGGCCCGCCAAAGCGGCTGCAGCCGTGTTCACATCCAACCGGGTGGCCGCGGCGCCGGTGCGCTGGTCCCGCGAAGTCATCAAGGACGGCCGGGTCGACGCCGTCGTCCTGAACTCCGGCGGGGCCAACGCCTGCACCGGGCCGCAGGGCTTCCAGAACACCCACACCACGGCGGAAATGACGGCCGAGGCGCTCGGCGTCTCGGCGACGGACGTCGTCGTCTGCTCCACTGGCCTGATCGGCGAACAGCTGCCGATGGACAAGATCCTCGCCGGGATCGGATCCGCCACGGCTGCCCTGGCGGACGACGGCGGGCCGGCGGCGGCCACCGCGATCATGACCACGGACACGGTCTCCAAGCAGGCGGTCTTCACCGGCACCGACGCCCAAGGCGCCGGGTTCACCATCGGCGGCATGGCCAAGGGCGCCGGGATGCTCGCCCCGGGCCTGGCCACCATGCTGGTGGTCCTGACCACCGACGCGGAGGTACAGCCCGAACTGCTCGACGTCGTGCTCCGGGACGCCACCCGCGTCACCTTCGACCGGGCGGACTCGGACGGCTGCATGTCCACCAACGACACCGTGGTCCTGCTCGCCTCCGGCGCCTCAGGTTCTGTGCCGTCAGCAGTCGAGTTTGGCAAGGGCCTGACCCAGGTCTGCGCGGAGCTCGCCCGCAAACTGATCGGCGACGCCGAGGGTGCCAGCCACGACATCGCCATCCGCACCTTCAACGCCGCGAGCGAAAAGGACGCCGAACTGGTCAGCCGCGCCGTGGCACGCTCCAACCTCTTCAAGGCGGCCATTTTTGGCAAGGACCCGAACTGGGGCCGCGTGCTGTCCGCCGTCGGCACCACCGACGCGGCCTTCGACCCGGACCAGCTGAACGTCTCGATGAACGGCGTGCAGATTTGCCGCAACGGCAGCATCGGCGAGGACCGCAGCCTGGTGGACCTCGAGCCGCGCGAAGTCCGCGTCGAGATCGACCTGCAGGCCGGCGCCGCCGAGGCCACGATCTGGACCAACGACCTCACCCACGACTACGTCCAGGAAAACAGCGCCTACTCCAGCTGATCCCCTCAACGGGACGACCAGAGGGACGAACAGTAGGGACGAGCAGGAAGGACGAACGCGCATGAACACCCAGACCCGCGAGACCACCTCCATGTCCGACGCCCAGGACAAGGCCGGCACCCTGATCGAGGCGCTGCCCTGGATCCAACGCTTCGCCGGAACCACCATGGTGATCAAGTACGGCGGCAACGCCATGGTCAACGACGAGCTCCGCCGCGCCTTCGCCGAAGATGTCGTCTTCCTGCACCACGTCGGCATCCACCCCGTGGTGGTTCACGGCGGCGGCCCGCAGATCAACGCCATGCTCGGCCGGCTCGGCATCGAATCCGAGTTCAAGGGCGGCCTGCGCGTCACCACCCCGGAGGCCATGGACGTGGTCCGGATGGTCCTGACCGGCCAGGTGGGCCGCGAACTGGTCGGTCTGATCAACTCGCACGGCCCCTACGCCGTCGGAATGTCCGGCGAAGACGGCGGCCTGCTGCGCGCTGTGCGCACCGGCACCGTCGTAGACGGCGAACAAGTGGACCTGGGCCTGGTCGGCGAAGTCGTCGGGGTGAACCCGGACGGCATCCTGGACATCGTCGCGGCCGGCCGGATCCCCGTGATTTCGACCGTCGCCCCCGAAATCGAGGACGACGGCAGCGGCGATCCCGGGGCTAAACAGGCGCAAACCACCGGCCAGGTGCTCAACGTCAACGCGGACACGGCCGCCGCGGCCCTCGCCGAAGCCCTCGGCGCCTCCAAACTCGTGATCCTGACCGACGTCGAAGGCCTCTACGCCAACTGGCCGGACCGCTCCTCGCTGATCTCCTCGCTCACCGCCTCGGAGCTGCGCGAACTGCTGCCGGGCCTGGAATCGGGCATGATCCCCAAGATGGAAGCGTGCCTCCAAGCCGTCGACGGCGGCGTGGAACGCGCGCACATTGTGGACGGCCGGCTGCCGCACTCGATGCTGCT
Source organism: Arthrobacter sp. 2YAF22_2 (assembly GCF_052114645.1). Lineage (NCBI taxonomy): Bacteria > Bacillati > Actinomycetota > Actinomycetes > Micrococcales > Micrococcaceae > Arthrobacter > Arthrobacter sp. 2YAF22_2. Next base: position 137 of record NZ_JBFRFD010000222.1, on the reverse strand, counting down.
GGAAACTTTCACCACCGCAGGCATCGGCACTCAGGTGGTCCCGGATGAGGAAAACAAATGAGCCAGATTGAAGCGTCACCCGAACTGACCGAAATCGTGGAGCCGCACGGCCACGCCACCGGCGCGCAGTGGCTGTC
>NZ_JBFRFD010000221.1:0-5719 GCF_052114645.1 Arthrobacter sp. 2YAF22_2 | reverse complement strand
CCTCCACGGCAGGCGGGGCAGGGCCACGGATCCGGCCTAGAAGTACCGGAAATTGCTGACCTGCAACCAGGAAAACATGTCCTCCGCCCAGCGCGGACGGATGCAGGAAATCATTGGCTCTGACCTTGAACTCGGTGTCGTCTGGGGCATCAAGGAACACGTCCGCCAGCTGCTGAAGACCGATCACATCGACGGCTTCCACCGGGCCTGGGCCGAGCTCGAAAACGCCGTGAAAGCGACCCGGATGCGAGAGGCGAAATCACTGTTCCTGACCCTGAAATTGTGGCGCAAAGAACTGCTCACGTTCTGCCGGACCAGGGTCACGAATGCGCGCAGCGAAGCTGCCAACCTCAGCGCCAAGAACCTCAAACGAGCCGCCGGCGCGGATACCGGAATCATGACCATTACAGGCTCCGGTTATTGTTGTACACGGCAGCCCAACAAGCATGCTGAACACCTGCCGCCACGCTAAAAGTGGAAGAGCCGTTAAACCTCTCACGATTTCCTCCACACAATAAAAGGCCGCCCGGCGGACTGAATGACCAATGGCACCTTCCGGCGAACTAATTCCCGGAAGTGAAACGTTTTGCGGCAAGACCGCCGCATCCACCTGACGGTGGGGATCGGCCGGGCCGGACGAACGTTCGGCGCCGGCAATCGTTCAGCTGCTGCCGGCACGGACGGCGGTAACCGCAAGGATGAAACCGGTCAGGGCAGAAGTCGCGCATAGGATCCAAAGCATGCCGATGAGACCGCTGTTCTGCCGCACGATGTCGGGACCGCACTGGAAGCAACCCCAGCTCGGATCAGAGCGGCGCCCGCGCTGGCGGTGGCGATTGCCCAGCAGAGCCACTGGTAGGTCGTTGTGGACCCTTGTTCCATGGTTTGATCCTCCACAGGACGGGACGTGCGGCCGTATGCCAACACGAAGTATTTGCATAGACGCTACCATTGCGGAAACGCAATGAAAAGAGTCGGCGGTTTCGGTCACTGCCTAACGCCCAAAAAGTCCACCCTCCGCTGCGGCACTGTCCAAGCTTCCGCGCGGGGCCTTCGAGCCGGGTCCGGGGGGTACTGGCTCAGCTATCGAGCGTCAGCGCGAAGCGCCCGTCGCCCGTACCGGTTTCTCCCGAGGCTCGCGCGAATGCTTCCATGGCATCGGCAAGGGAGGCCCGCATCGCCGCAGGCAGACGTTCCATCACGACCACCACAGCTTCGCGGCGGTGCGACATCACCTGCTCCACCAACTCGCTGCCCTTGACGGAAAGGACCAGCTTCGACAAACGCCGATCCTGGGGATCCTCCCCGCGTTCAATCAACCCAGCCTGCACCAGGCGCTCACACGTTCTCGTGGCGTTGGACGGATGGACGCCCAGTTCAATGGCCACGGCCCCAAGGTTCTGCGGTCCGCGGTTCGCGATCAGCACCAGCACCCGTAACTGTGGGGTCGTCACCACGTCTTCCACTTCTGCCACCGAGCGGGCGGCCACCCGAAGGAAGACGTTGGCTGCCCGGACTGCAGCATCCACCTGGCCACCGTCGACCGTGGGGGCCGCTCCTTCTGCGGATTGCTTGGCAGCTTCTGAATCAGTCATGCCCACGAGTATCCATCGATCTATTGCGCGGAGGCAATATTTGCAGAGTTGCAGCACCTTGCTCAGGGCCGGCTCTCTGGTTTGGGCGAGCGGCCGCCAGGCTTCTGTTTCCGAGGCTGTGGGTCCGCGGGGCGCCCCCGACGACGCCCAGGCCAGACCCCTCCCCAGGAAAGGATCAAAGCAGCCGAACACCCCAGGCCGCGGCCGTCGACTCACCGGGTTCGAGGCGGATCACGCCTTCGCCTGTCGCGAACGCGTTCGGCGGGCACGTCATCGGTTCGGTCCCGAGTCCCTTCCGGCGCCGGGATTCAACGAGGGTGTCAGCGGTGTACAACTCGACCAGCGCGTACCCCTGATCCACCCACAACTCGGACGTCCGGCCGTCATGTCCGGTCAGACGCACCCAAGCCCTGCCCTCGGCGTCGCGGACCAAGTCGGTGAAGGCGTGGTCGATGGCCAATTCCCCGATCCTTCTGGGCTCTCGGAAGTCGAACACTGTACCRCCGACAGATTCCCGGCCCGTGGGCAATTGGCGTTCAGCATCAGTCGTTATGCGCGTTCCGGCATTCATCTGCAGGGTGCAGCCGTCGATCGTTTCATCACCGCCCGTCGCCAAGTAAGGATGCTGGCCGCATCCGTAAGGCAAGGCGTTCTCGCCGATGTTGGTCGCAGTGGTCGCGACAGTGAGGCCTCCAGCGTCGAGCCTGTATTCCACTCGCACCTGGAGCTGAAACGGGTATCCCTCCAACGGAAATAGCTGGGTACCCATCACCGCACGATCGGCATCGTGTTCGAGAACGCTCCACGGACGCCAGCATAGAAATCCGTGGATCGCATTGTGCTTTGTCGGTTCCGTCAGAGCAACCTGATAGTCAGTTTCATCGAAGCGGTACCGCCCATCTGCCAAGCGGTTTGGCCAAGGGATCAGGGGTGTGCCATGGRCTCCGTCGCACATGGCGTCCCGGTCGTACGGTTGCAGCACATCCCTGCCTGAGTCCGTGTACTTTCGGACGCCACCGCCGGTCTCCACGATCGTCGCGCTCTGTCGGCCGTGGCTGATTTCGATCTGACGCCCAGAAGGAGGAAGACTCATGCGTGCCAGTCTGCGCCGCGGTGCACCGGGTCCGCAACCGCAGGTGAAGTGCTCGAAATGGATCCAGAACGGCTTCTGCGGTTTCCCGGCGAGACGCCGACGGCGGCAAGTGCCTGAGCAGCACGGTCACTTGGACTCTGGTCAAGGAGGGCCCAGCCACGTCATCGCCCACCGCATCATGGGCGGCTGGCGCCTCCAGATACTCGAGAAACTGACGGAAACGTTGGCCCGTGGCGGGGGTGAGTACTCGTCAGGTTGGGTCGCTGGCTCGGAACACCCTCTTCAAGACACCCTGTGGGAGTTGGGCGGCTGAGGCCGGCCGCCCAGGAGCCACGCGATACCGCCGGCAACGCTTCCCAAGACCAGGACGACGAGCCAAATGTCTCTGGGGAATGTGCGCATGTCCCGCTCATCGGTCCTGCTGAAATCGATCAGGCTATATACCCAGAGGCCTAGGCACGGGACCAAGACGAGAACGGGCAGCCAACCTGAGTTCAGGGTTGCGTCCATAGCACCAGTATGCGCCGTGTAGACCATGGCAGCTGATGGGACCGACTCGTCAATGATTCGGGCTGGGATTCTCCTCTTTTTGATGAAGCAGCTCGGTTGAGGCGAGGCGTTGGCACGGTTTGCTTCGGCCAGCAAACCGTGGGGCCACTACGCGGGCGGGACAACGCTGACCGGCACCCCTGAGGTGCAGAGGACTTCTGGCATTCCGAGCCGACGACTCCTGAAACTAACACCGGACGCTGTTGATCAACCCAAGAAGCGCCCAAAGCTACGCACCAACCCGCCGGCCAGGGACGGCGCCGAACTTCATCGCCAAAGCTGAACGAACGGCGCCGTCCTCCTTTTAACAGTTGCCACGGCATCCCGTGGTAATCGGCGGACGTCAGCCACTCTGGGGGGCTGACGGTCCCTCCGTCCGCGCAGTAACTTGCGCACACCCCGGCTTCAGGACCGCCCGAACAAGCCGACCAGCCGTGCACGGCCGATGGCGTGCGAAAAAAGGTTAAATCCCAAAAGAGCAGGGCTGGCCTGGGCAGTGATTTCGAGCTTATCCACGTCCAGCGCGTGAACCACCACATGGTAGTGGTGGACACCGTGGCCAGGCGGCGGTGCGGCGCCAACAAAGCCAGCGAAGCCGGCGTCGTTATGCAGTTGCAAGGCGCCTTCGGGCAGTCCCTGGTCCGCCGCGCCGGAGGGCAAAGAGGTGGTGGTCGCCGGCAGGTTACAGACAGCCCAGTGCCAGAAACCGCTTCCGGTTGGGGCGTCCGGGTCCAGCACTGTGAGCGCAAAGCTCTTTGTCTCAGGAGGAAAGCCAGACCACGAAAGCTGCGGTGACTGGTCCTGGCCCCCCTCTATTCCCATCTTTCCGCTGCGCTGCGCCGGAGCGAGCGTCTGGCCGTCCCCGAAGTCAGTGCTTGTCACCTTAAACTCCGGAAGCCGGGGAAGTTCTTCGTACGGGTCGCGGGAAAATGCCATCGATTAATTTCTCCTCTTTAGCAGAAAGGTCGGTCAGCAGAACATTTGGGCAAACCGTTCTTTCGCCCAGAATACTTCTATCCGGGCCCGGGGAGAAAGCAGTTCTGGCCCACGTCATATCCGGTGAAACCCCTGGCATGGGTGGAGAAGCCTGCTGGAAATCGGCAGCGGGTCAACGAAGTCGCCCCCACCACCAACCGCAGACCGCCGTGGACTACGGACAGAGGAAGGTTTGCTTGATTGCTGACTGAGTCGTTCACGCACCTGCTACCGAGGAAGGCCGTGTCGGACCAGCGCTAATATCGGAAGGTGCACAGGGTCCTGAAACATGCGAAGGAACTAGTCCGAATAGAACCCGCACAGGGTGACCATCTGCCTGCCTTGCGCGTCGGACTCAGCGTCAGCATCCCGCTCCTGGTTCTGCTCGCCCTTGGCCGCCCGGACTTGAGCATCTACGCAGTCTTCGGCGGGTTCACCGCCATGTACGGACGCAGAGACGGCTACCGTGCCCGGCTTGTGCACCAGGGCCGCGCTGCCCTTCTTCTCACCTCGGGCCTAGCCGTCGGCGTCCTGCTTTCCTTGTTCCGGGCCCAGTCCTGGCTTCTCGTCATTGTCGAGTCGCTGTTCGCCGTGGCTGCATCCCTGGCTGCGGACAGGATGCGTCTCAGACCATCCGGGCCCTTCTACGCAATCTTTGCGCTCGGCGCCTGCGCGTCGGTGCCGACAACGATTCCGTTATGGCTCGCGGTCAGCATTTGCGTTGCCTCCGCGGCCTTCTCCATGGTGGTCGGGATCGCGGGATGGGCCCGGAACCGGACTTGGCACCCCGCCCAGGCACCGCCAGGAGGAGCAGCGGATGCGCGGGCAGTGCGCGTGCACGCTGTCCGCTATCTCATTGCCGTAGCCACCGCCGGCATGCTCGGCGTTCTCGGCGGCGCCGGACACGCCAACTGGACCATGGCCGGGGCCGCGGTGCCCCTCGCGGCAACGAACAGGAAGAGCCGTATCCTCCGCGGCATCCACCGTGTGATTGGGACGCTGGCCGGTATCCTCCTCACCGCCCTGATCCTGCTGCCAGGTTTCGACCGGACCACGCTGACGGTGCTCCTCATGGTCCTGCTCTTTCCCACGGAGCTTTTCATGATGCGCCACTACGGGCTTGCCATGATGTTCTTCACTCCTGCCATCCTCCTCATGAGCCAACTGGCCTACCCGATCAGTAGGCACGTACTGGTCATGGACCGGGGAATCGAAACGCTCATCGGCGCCTCCGTCGGCATTGCAGTCGCCATCCTCGTCCGCGAGCCCTCCGTGAGGCCCCCAGTCCTGCAGGCAACGGTCAGTGACGCCTGAATAACGATGGATCCGGTGGTTGGCATGACACGCCAGGCGTTGGGCCACGGGTAAAACCCCGCCGAAGGTGAGGGTGTGTGGTGGACGGACGCGCACGATTGGTGACAGGACGGAGTTCGTTCCGACGACCGAGCCGTTCACATGGTCCCTCCCCCACCACGAAAGAATGCTGCAGCCGCACGCGACTCCGTAG
>NZ_JBFRFD010000220.1:0-5728 GCF_052114645.1 Arthrobacter sp. 2YAF22_2 | reverse complement strand
CGGTCCGGGCCATGCCGGCCGTGACGGTGCGGTTGGCAGCAATGACGCCGCCGAACGCGGACACCGGGTCGCAGGCATGGGCCTTGGCGTGCGCGTCGGCGATCGGGTCAGCGGCGGTCGCGGACCCCACGGCCACACCGCAGGGGTTGGCGTGCTTGATGATCGCGACGGCGGGCTCGGCGAAGTCGAACGCGGCGCGGAGGGCCGCGTCGGCGTCGACGAAGTTGTTGTAGCTCATGGCCTTGCCGTGCAGCTGGTCGGCCTGGGCGATGCCGGCCGGGGCGGCCTTGTCCACGTACAGCGCGGCCTGCTGGTGCGGGTTTTCGCCGTAGCGGAGCACCTCGGAGCGTTCCAGGGCCAGGCCGGTGTAGGCGGGCCAGTCGATCACGCCGTCGCCGTCCTCGTCGCGGAACTGGCTGGCGGTCCAGGTGGCCACGGCGGTGTCGTAGGCCGCGGTGTGCGCGAACGCCTTGGCGGCGAGCCGGCGTCGGGTCTTCAGGTCAAAGCCGCCGGAGGAAGCGGCCTCCACCACGGAGCCGTACGACGCCGGGTCCACCACGATCGCGACGGCGGCGTGGTTCTTGGCGGCCGACCGCACCATCGCCGGACCGCCGATATCGATCTGTTCGACGACGTCGTCCTGCGCCGCGCCGGATTTCACCGTCTCCACGAAGGGGTAGAGGTTCACGACCACGAGGTCGAACGGCTCGATGTCCATCGAGGCCAGCCTGTCCATGTGGGCCTGGACGCGGCGGTCCGCGAGGATTCCTCCGTGCACGCGCGGGTGCAGGGTCTTGACCCGGCCGTCCAGCATTTCCGGCGAGCCGGTGACTTCCTCGACCTCCTGCACGGGAATTCCCGCGGCGGCGATCTTCTTGGCGGTGGAACCGGTGGAGACGATCTTGACGCCGGCGTCGTGCAGACCCCGCGCGAGCTCCTCGAGACCGGTCTTGTCGTAGACCGAAATGAGGGCCCGGCGGATGGGAACACGGTCGATGGATACACGCTCATGCTGCGTAAAGCTCACAGAAATCTCCGTCTTGGATCGCGGTCTTAGATCGCGGCGCGGCCGCGGTTGGTGGGGGTGCGGCCAGTTTATCGCGTCAGGGCTCCCGGCCCGCCAGCGGGGCACCCGCGCGCCGGAGTGTGAAGCAGGCACGGGCCGCGCCTGGGCCACGTAGAGTTTTCCGTGGAGGCGAAAATGAACACTTACACCACGGTGCCCAGCGGCGAACAAGTRGTSCAGGAACTGCCGTGGCGGTGGAAGGTCCAGGGGCGGATCTTCCTGATCGGCGGCCTGGGCTTCATGTTCGACGCCTGGGACGTCACGCTCAACGGCATCCTCATCCCGCTGCTCTCAAAGCACTGGTCCCTGAGCGCGGGCGACGCCGCCTGGATCGGCACGTCGAACCTGATCGGCATGGCGCTGGGCGCCTTCGTCTGGGGCACCATCGCCGACACCATCGGCCGCAAGAAGGCCTTCACCGCCACGCTGCTGATCTTCGCCGTCTTCACCGTGCTGGGCGCCTTCTCCCCCGATTTCCTCTGGTTCGTGGCCTTCCGGTTCCTGGCCGGCTTCGGCCTGGGCGGCTGCATCCCGGTGGACTACGCGCTGGTGGGCGAGTTCACCCCGCGCAAGCAGCGCGGCAAGGTCCTCACCGCCATGGACGGCTGGTGGCCGATCGGGGCGGCGCTGTGCGGTTTCGTCTCCGCCGGGCTGATCGCCGCCTTCGCGGACTGGCGGCTGACCATGCTGATCATGGTGCTGCCCGCACTGCTGGTGTTCTGGATCCGGCGCAGCGTCCCGGAGTCGCCGCTGTTCCTGATCCGCAAGGGGCGCCGCGAGGAAGCCGCCCGGGTCATCGACGGGCTGGTGTCGGCCACCGGCGCCGAACCCCGGGTCTACAGCCTGCCCGAACCGCAGGACGCGCCCCGGCTCTCCGCCGGCAGCGCCTGGATCCAGCTCCGCGCGCTCTGGCAGTTCAACTGGAAGATCACGACGGCGGCCTGGGCCCTGTTTTTCAGCATCCTGCTGGTCTATTACCTGTCCTTGACCTGGATGCCGCGGATCCTGATCGGCGCCGGTTTCGAGGAGTACAAGGCCTTCCTGACGACGGCGTCGATGGCCGCCGTCGGCCTGCTCGGCGTCGTTGTCGCCGCGCTGCTGGTGGAGCGGACCGGGCGCAAGTGGATCCTGGCCGTCACGGGCCCGCTGTCGGCGCTGACGCTGGTGATCGTCGCCGTCGTCGTGGATATCCCGACGGCGGCCGTGTTCTGGCTGCTGGTGTTCGGCTTCGTGGTGCAGGTGGCCATCCCGGTGCTGTACGCCTACGTGTCGGAGCTGTACCCGACCGAACTGCGCGGGTCGGGTTTCGGCTGGGCCTCGACGTTTTCCCGGCTCGGTGCCGGCTTCGGCCCCCTGGTCTTCGCGGCGTTCCTGTGGCCCGAACTGGGCCTGGCCACGTCGTTCGCGCTGGCCGGCGGCCTGGTGCTGCTCTCGGTGCTGTGGATGGCGTTCTTCGCCCCGGAAACCAAGCAGCGCCGGCTGGAGTAACCGTCCCGGCTGTCCCAACTGGCTCGCAGTTGTTGGCGTTTTGAGCCCTCAAAACGGCAACAACTGCGAGCCAGTTGGGTTAGTGGGGCGCGGTGGCGAGGGACCGGAGCGTCGACACCAAGAGCCGCCGTTCCGCGGCCTTGATCCGCTCGTGCAGGGTCTCCTCGGTATCGTTCTCCGCCACGGGCACGGCTTCCTGGGCGATGATCGGCCCGGTGTCCACGCCGGCGTCGGCCCAGTGCACCGTGCACCCGGTGACCTTCACGCCGTACGCCAGGGCGTCCCGGACGCCGTGCGCGCCCGGGAAGGCCGGCAGCAGGGCCGGATGGGTGTTCAAGTACCTGCCCCCGAACGCGGCGATGAAGTCCGCGCTGACGATGCGCATAAATCCCGAGGACACGACGACGTCGGGCCGGTAGGCGGCCACGGTTTCGGTGAGCGCGGCGTTCCAGGCAGACCGGTCCGGGTAAGCCTTGAAGTCCACCACGAAGGTCGGGATTCCGGCGTCCGCGGAGCGCTCCACCCCGTAGGTACCGGGCCGGTCCGCCCCGACGGCGGCGAGCTCCACGTCCAGCTCACCGGCCTTGACCGCGTCGATGACGGCCTGCAGGTTGGAGCCGGTGCCGGAGACGAGGACTACTATGCGCATTGCCTTAGCTTATGAGCCGCTCGCGTACGCTGGAAAATATGAACTCCCCCCACGACCCCGGTGCGAGCCCGCGCGGCCAGAATCCGGGCAGCGAGGCGGCTAAAGCGTCGCTCCTCAAGACGCACACACTGTTCCGCATGTTCATCGTGGCGGTGCTCGGTTCGTTCTTCGTCTTCCAGTTGGACGTCAACTACCTCTGGCTCGCCGCTCTGCTCACCGCGGCCGCGGTGGTGATCGGCGTCGTCCTGCTGGTCCGTGCAGCGAGGCTCCGGGAATCGCGCCTGGTGCTGTTCGGGACCATCTCCGGCCTGGTGGTCTCCGCGGTGATGGTGCTGATGGTGCTGGCGTCCGCGGTGTTCTTCAACCAGGTCCGGGACTACCAGCAATGCTCCCGCCACGCCCTCACCGAGCAGGCCGCCTCCGCGTGCCGGACGCAGCTGGAAAAGTCCATGCCCACGCAGCTGCGATAGCGGCAGCACAGCTTGCGGCCGCCCCGCTCCGGCCGCCGCGACAGACTGGCAACCCCGCAACCGTCAGCCCAGCCCTACTTCGCGGCCGGCTCCAGGTCCGCTTCATGCAGCCTCTGCCGACGTTCCAGCCACGGCCCGGCCGCGTAGCCAATCACGACGCCGATGCCGGTTTCCACGGCGATGAACAGTGCCGTCACGAGCGGGTCCGGGCCAATGTCCGTGAGCCGTCCGATGCCGGCGGAACCGCGGGCCAACCAGGCCAGGCCCGCCGCTAGCAGCCCCGCCACGGTACCGATCATGGTGCCCAGGAAGAGGGTGGACACCGTGGCGGTGAACCAGCGCGCCTTGACCTTGATGGAGAGCCATTCGTCGAAGTGGTTTTCGCCGGCGCGCAGGAACCACCAGCCGGCCAGGACCCCGGCGATTGCCGGCACCACGAGGGCGACGAAACCGTAGTCCAGGCCGCCGGAGGGCAACGCCGCGAAGACCGGAATGGTGGGCAGGGGGCCGACGGCGGTAGCCAGCGGCCCGGCCTGCGAGCCGACGCCCAGCGCGAACCCCGACCCTGAGGTCCAGGCCAGTGCGAACACGGCCAGGTTGGGCAGGTAGCCCAGCTGAGCGAGGGTCAGGGCGGCGCCGCCCACCGGACCCGCGTGGAGCGCCTCGTACACGGCGATGATGAGGTTCCAGTGGATGAGGAGGTCCGCCGCGAGCAGCGCGGCGGCCATGGCCAGGCTGGCCATCACGGCCACGAATCCGGCCTGGATGGCGGAGCCGAGGTAGGAGCCGGCCCAGCGCGAGTGCTGGCTGGTGCGCGAGAGCCAGGCAACGGCGTCGACGCCGATCAGCCGGCTCCAGGAGCCCGCTTCGCGGCGGGCGCCGATCACCATGCCAAGGGCGACCGGGATCAGCGGGACGATGGAGGCAAACCAGAGGCTGACGCCGACGTCGGAGGTCCGGCAAAGAAATCCGGTGGCGAACCCGAAGGCCCCATACATCAGCCACGAGCCCAGCAGCGCCTGCCAGAGCTGGTCCGTGTAGGAGGCCCTGGCCAGCCGCCGGCCCGCGCGCCAGGCCAGGAGGAACGGGATCAGGGTGAGGCCCAGCGGGATCAGCGACAGCGTCCCGGATTCCGGCTGGGCCGCGGCACCCGCGCCACCCGCTCCACCGGTGTCCAGCAGCAACGGGACCCCGTGGATCAGCAGCCAGGCCTGGCCGGCCAGCCGCGCGAGGAAGTCAAAGCCGGTGTCCCGGAATCCGGCCGTGGCCCAGACCGCGACGACCGGCGCAATCACGGCGAGCGCGGAGATCACGGCCGCCTGCGCGGATTCCAGCGCCCCCTGCAGCCACAAAGGCATCGGAAGGCCACGGTCCCCGGTCTGATCAGCGCGCAGTTTCATCGTGGTCCATCGTGCCACGAAGAGGCCCGCGCCCGGGGTTCCGACAGGCTCTCACCCCGGATTTCAGCCGTCGGTGCCGCCGCTTTTTTGAAGACCCCGCCGTAAAATTAAGAGTGTCCGCAACAGTGGTTGGAGGCAAAAAATGACTACCGCATCTCCACATGCACACGGCGCTCACTTCGGACGGGCGGATGTACAGAACGTGGGCATGGGTGTGGGAATTGTCCTAGCGGCCGTGGGTGTCCTGGGGTTCATCCCGGGCATCACCTCGCAGTACAGCGAACTGAGGTTCATCGGGCCCGACTCCCGGGCGATGTTCCTTGGCCTGTTCCAGGTGTCCATGCTGCTGAACATCGTTCAGCTGGTCATCGGCGCCACGGGCCTGAGTATGTCGCGCAACGACATGGGAGCCCGGAACTTCCTGATGGGTTTTGGCCTGCTGTACATCATCTTCAGCGTTTACGGGCTGATCGTCGGCGTAGGGTCGGCGGCCAACTTCCTTGCGTTCAACACCATGGACAACTGGACCCACATGGTGCTGGGCGTGGCAATGATTGGCGCCGGCTGGTTGCTATCGAGGCATCTGGCCGATGACGCACAAACCCGGTAATCGATATCCGGGAAAGGGAGCCGCGAATGAGGAACGATTCATAGC
>NZ_JBFRFD010000219.1:0-5751 GCF_052114645.1 Arthrobacter sp. 2YAF22_2 | reverse complement strand
CCACATCAGGCTCCGCCGCGGCATGCTCGGTGATCTTTCCGGACGCCTTGCCAGCATGCTCGCGGCAATGCCGTACGCCACAGCGGCAAAGTTCGCCTATCCGGACCGCCCAGTTATCTGCACCATCGGTGACGGGGCCTTCCAGATGCTCGGCATGAACGAACTGATCACGATCAAAAAGTACCTGCAGGAATGGGAAAACCCGCAGTTGATCATCATGGTTCTGCACAACAACGACCTCACACAGGTGTCTTGGGAAATGCGCACCGAGGACGCTAACCCTGTGTGGTCCGCCTCCCAGGACGTCCAGTCGGTAGACTACGCCGGGTGGGCGGAATTGCTCGGGTTCACCGGCATCCGGGTCAAGACCGACAATGAGGTCGCCGGCGCCTGGGAGGCCGCATTCGCGAACCACGGTGTCACCCTCATTGACGCCTACACCAGTAAGAACGTCCCACCCCTTCCCCCGCACATCACCCTTGAGTTCGCCAAGCACACCGCAGAAGCCCTTCTAAAGAAGGACCCCGACGAGATCGGGGTCATGCGCGACTCCGCCAAGGCCCTGGTCGCCGAAGGAATCGAACGCGTCAAAGGAAAGCTCCACCTTGGCCAGGACCGCGAGGAGAAACAACATTAGGGAACGCCCCACCGATTCCCCACACCAGCTCGGCCACCGCCGGGAGCCCAGCAATTCTTCAGGCTATTCATTGCGAAAACGCAATCATTGCACTTAGGCTATGTAGCATGCTTAGTAATTCGTCGACGGACTTTCCCCCTCACGTCTTACGCGAGTACGCGATGGTGGCCGACGGCGCCCGTGCGGCCCTGATAGGCCCCGGCGGGGACGTGGCGTGGATGTGCGCACCGCGATGGCAGGACGATGCGGTCTTCTCCGGCCTGCTGGGCGGTCCGGGAAATTTTGCCGTGACCCCCACCGATCGTCACAGCGTCTGGGGCGGCCGGTACGAGGACGGAACGCTGATYTGGGTGAGCCGGTGGGTAACCGGGACAGGGATTATTGAATGCCGGGAAGCGCTGGCTTACCCCGGGGATCCTAACCGTGCCGTGCTGCTGCGCCGGATCCGTGCTGTCCGGGGCCCTGCGTGCGTGCGGGTGACGCTGGACGCCCGGGCGAACTTCGGCAGGCACAAGATGAGCCGGCTTAGCCGGCACGACAGCCTCTGGACCGCGAACTCCGGAAACCTCAGAATCCGCCTCGGCGGAGCGGCGGAGGCCAAGGCAGGAGCGCGGGGACTTGAAGTGGTCCTCGAACTGGCCCAAGGCGAACACCACGATCTGGTTTTGGAAATCTCCGACCGCGAACTGCCCGCTGAGCCGGTGCAGGCGGCGTTGGCGTGGAGCGCGACGGAAAATGCGTGGCACTCGGCGGTCCCCCGCTTCGACAACACGATATCCGCGGATGACTGCCGGCAGTCCTACGCCGTTCTGCGCGGTATGACCGAGGCGGGGGGAGCCATGGTCGCGGCGTCGACGATGGGCCTGCCCGAACGGGCCGGGCAGAAAAGGAATTACGACTACCGCTACGCGTGGATCCGGGATCAGTGCTTTGTCGGCCAGTCCGCGGCGGCCTGCAAGACGTTTCCGCTGCTGGACGACGCGGTCGGTTTTGTTGCGGCCAGGCTGCTCACGGACGGGCCGGACATGAAGCCGGCCTACACCACCGGGGGCGGCCGCGTCCCGGATGAATGGGATGTCGGGTTACCCGGCTACCCCGGGGGGTCCGGCAGGGCCGGCAACTGGGTCAACGACCAGTTTCAGCTGGACGCGTTCGGGGAGTCGTTGCTGCTGTTCGCCGCCGCTGCGGAGAATGACCGGCTGAACCTCGAGCACTGGAAGGCGGCGGAGATCTGCGCAGATGCGATCATGGCGCGGTGGCAGGAACCTGACGCGGGCATGTGGGAACTCGAGAACAGGAGGTGGGCCCACTCCCGCCTCATCTGCGCAGCCGGGTTGCGGGCCATCGGCCGCAATGCCCCACCGCAGCAGGGTGCCATGTGGACCTCGCAGGCTGACGCCCTGATCACCGATGTGGCCAGCGACTGCCTGCATTCCAGCGGGCGGTGGCAACGGGCACCCGATGACGAGCGCGTCGATGCGTCCCTGCTGCTCCCGGTGATCCGGGGGGCCCTTCCGGCCGACGATCCCCGGTCCGTGGCCACACTCAAGGCGGTTCGGGACGATCTGGGCCACGACGGGTATTTGTACCGCTTCCGCCAGGACGGACGGCCGCTGGAGAAGTCCGAGGGCGCTTTCCTGCTGTGCGGCTTCGATATGGCCATGGCCCTGCACCAAAGCGGGGAGACCACCGAAGCGGCGCGCTGGTTTGAGAGAAACCGTGCGGCCTGCGGCTCACCGGGACTCTTCACGGAGGAGTACGACATTGAACAGCGCCAGCTCCGGGGCAACTTCCCCCAGGCTTTTGTGCACGCAGCCCTGCTGGAAACATCCCGGCGGCTCGCAGATCCCCCGCCGCCATGGCGGGGCCTGAATTCGTAGCAGTGAGCACCATCAACCATCTCCGGGGCGAACTGCCCGGGCCAGGACGAGGAGCACGCATGAACACCTTTAAAGACAAGACAATCGTTGTGACAGGCGCCAGCGGCGGTATCGGGCGGGCGACGGCCATTGCCTTTGGCAAGCAGGGCGCCTCCGTCGCCCTTCTGGCCCGCGGCGACGCAGGGCTTGCGGGCGCAGCCAAAGAAGTCGAACGCTCGGGGGGCCGGGCGCTAACCATCGCGGTGGACACGTCCGACCATGATGCACTCGACGCGGCAGCCAGCCGCGTGGAGCAGGAACTGGGACCCATTGACGTCTGGGTCAACGTCGCCTTCACTTCCGTGTTCGCCCCCTTCACCGAGATCAAGCCGGAGGAGTACAAACGCGTCACCGACGTCAGCTATCTGGGATACGTCTACGGAACCATGATCGCGCTGGACCGGATGAAGAAACACAACCGCGGCACTATCGTCCAGGTCGGCTCGGCACTGGCCTACCGCGGCATCCCGCTCCAGTCGGCCTACTGCGGTGCCAAGCATGCCATCCAGGGCTTCAATGAATCACTTCGCTGCGAGTTGCTGCACGATGGGAGTCCGATCAAGACGACAATGGTGCAGATGCCCGCTGTCAACACGCCGCAGTTCAGCTGGGTGCTTTCCCGGCTGCCGAACAAGGCCCAGCCGGTGCCGCCGATTTACCAGCCGGAAGTCGCGGCCCGCGGCGTACTCTTTGCCGCCGCCCATCCGCAGCGCCGGGAGTACTGGGTGGGGGCAAGCACCGCGGCCACCCTGGTGGCGAACGCCGTGGCACCCGGCCTGCTTGACAGGTACCTCGCCCGGACAGGATTCGCCTCCCAGCAACGGCCGCAACGCCGCGACCCGGAACAGCCCGTCAACCTCTGGGAACCGGCCGACGCGGAACGTGATTTCGGCACCCACGGGGCGTTCGATGACCGCTCGGCTACGCGAAGCCCTCAACTATGGGCCTCCCACCACCACGGCACCGTCCTTGCCGCTGCCGGTGCCACCGCGCTGGGTCTGCTGGCCTTGGGCGCCTCGCTGCTGGGAAGGACGGGACGGTGAGGGCCACGGAAGCCGCCCGGGCGGCTTACGGACTGTGCCAACTGGCCTTTCCGAGCATGATCTTCCGTCTGGCGCTCGGACACCAGCCGGACCGGCGCGTCCGCGTCGTGGTCCGCATTCTTGGCGCCAGGCACCTCCTGCAGGCATTGATCATTGGTGCGGCACCTACCTCCAGGGCACTGCACCTCGGCGGCGGCGTGGTGGACTCATTGCACTGGGCCAGCATGGTCGCCTTGGCGGTTACGGACCGCCGGCGCCGCAGGGCGGCCTCCTTGGACGCCGCGATTGCCGGACTATTCGCAGGTGGCGAATTCGGCCTGAGCAGCCGGATCGGGTCCCGCCGCGCCGCAGCCCTTCGGCCGGCGGGCCGCCGCAAGGGGTGGTGAACCCATGTCTATTCAGCGGTGGAGGGTCAGTGCGAAGCGCCCGTCGTCGGTTTCGGCTTCCCCGGAGGCCTGCGCGAAGGCGTCCATGGCCTCGGTCAGGGATTTTCGGGTCTGTGGGGTCAGGTGTTCCAGTACCGCCGCTATCGCTTCACGGCGGTGGGACATGACCTGCTCCACCAGTTGCGTGCCCTTCGCGGTGAGGACCAGCCTGGACAACCGGCGGTCCTGTGGATCCTCTCCCCGTTCAATCAGCCCGGCCTGGACCAGCCGGTCACACGTCCGCGTGGCGTTGGAGGGATGGACCCTCAGCTCGACGGCAACCGCACCGAGGTTTTGCGGCCCGCGGTTCGCGATGAGCACCAGCACCCGCAGCTGCGGCGTCGTCACCACGTCTTCTACTTCTGCCACCGACCGGGCGGCGACGCGGAGCAAGACGTTGGCCGCCCGGACCACAGCGTCCACCTCACTGCCGCCCAACGCGGTCCGCGCACCGGCGGTCTGTTCTGCACCTTCTGAATTCGTCACACCACGAGTATCCATCCATCTGTTGCGCAAACGAAATGTTTGCGTCGCGGCAGAACCAGTTTGATGACAAGGAGCGCCATGAAGACACCAGTTAGGCCCGCGGCACCCGTCCACGGGATCGACCGGATGATCCGCAACGTGGAGACCGGCCGCTTCGAACGGTCCCTTTCGGGGCTCACGGCGATTGGCGCCCTGGTTACCGCGGCAGAAATATTCTTCGAACACGACAAGGCAAGCTTTGGCAACAAACTGATGTGGATCCCTGTTGCCCTCGGCCCGGTCGGAGCAGCGGCCGGCGTCGCCGGCGTGTTCAGCAAGCGGATGGCCAAAACAGCGCTCCCCCTGGCCTCCGCCGCGATTGTGGCAAACGGCGTGCAGGGGACGTATCTGCACGCCCGCGGCATCGCGCAGAAGCCCGGGGGGTTTTCCAACCTGAGATACAACATGGAGATGGGTCCACCGCTGCTGGCCCCGCTCCTGGTGACTCTCGTGGGCGGCATGGGCCTGCTCGCGTCCGTGCTGAGGAGGGAAAAGTGACGGCCCTGCCGCTGGACCCGAAGGACGGCGGCGGCCGCTTCCCCGGTTTCAGTGCCCAGGGCCAGTCCGGCCACTGGGACCCGGTGACACAAGGCGTCGTCCTGGCACGCCTCGGCCGACCGGCAGACCTGCGGTTCTTCACCGTTGCCGAGGAAGCAGCAGCAAGAGCACTGTTCGACCAACTCCTTGACCAGCGCCAGGAGCCCCGCGTCCCGGTGGTCAATCTGGTCGACTCACGCCTGGCCGAGGACCAGACCGACGGCTGGCACTACGAGGGCATGGAACCGGACCCTGCGGCCTGGCGCAGCACCCTCGCGGCGTTGGACGCCGAGGCCCGGGCACGGAGCGGGAGCGCGTTTTGCGAGCTGTCCTTGGATCAGCAGGAAGGCCTCCTGACGGACATTCACGACGCCGAACAGTGGCGGGGGCGGCAGGGATCCCAGGTGTGGAGCCTCTGGACCAGATATGCGTGCACGGCCTTCTACTCCCATCCCCTGGCCTGGGATGAGATTGGTTTTGCCGGGCCCGCTTATCCACGCGGATACAAGAATCTTGGACTCGACGCCCGTGAGCCTTTCGAAGTGGCGGATGCGCGCCCCGGACAGGATCCGGCCAGTCCCAAAACAAAATCCGGGAAAGGGAGGCGGCACTGATGGCGCCGGTGAGGAATCGGAATGCCTCTGCATGGCTCTTGCCTCCCGTAC
>NZ_JBFRFD010000218.1:0-5755 GCF_052114645.1 Arthrobacter sp. 2YAF22_2 | reverse complement strand
CAGGTCGCGGTGCACCACCAGGATGACGGCGGGAGCCTCATGGGTCTCGCCGGCGCCGGTGACCACCCGCTTGAGGTGGCCGGTGAGTGTCACTTCGGTGACGTCGTCGAACACAACCTGCGCACCGAACTTCTCCGCCTGCTGCTGCAGCCCGTCCATCAGCTCGGGGCCCTGGACGCCGGCCGGGAAGCCGGGGAAGTTCTCCACCTCGGTGGTGTTCATCAGCGCGCCGCCGGCGGTGACGGCCCCGGCGAGAACGAGCGGCTCGAGGCCGGCCCGGGCGGCGTAGATCGCTGCGGTGTAACCGGCGGGGCCGGATCCGATGATGATCAGCTGGTGCATGCTCATGAAGACTCCTGGTGTCGGGGGGGGCTTGGCGGTTACTTGACGGGGGCCAGCGAAGCGATGAGGCCTTCGATGCGGGTCTTGATATCGTCCCGGATCGGCCGGACGGCGTCCACGCCGTGGCCGGCGGGGTCCTCGAGTTCCCAGTCCTCGTAACGCTTGCCGGGGAAGATCGGGCAGGTGTCGCCGCAGCCCATGGTGATGACGACGTCGGACTCTTTCACCGCCTCGGTGGTGAGGACCTTCGGGATCTCGGCGGACATGTCGATGCCGAGCTCGGCCATGGCCTCGACGGCGGCCGGGTTGACCTTGTCGGCCGGCTCCGAGCCGGCGGAACGCACCTCGATCCGTCCTTCGGCCAGGGTGGTGAGGAAGGCAGCGGCCATCTGGGAGCGGCCGGCGTTGTGGACGCAGACGAACAGGACGGAGGGCTTCTTGGCGGTTTCGGTGCTCACGGGGTTCTCCTGGAATCAGCTAGGGGGCGTGTCGTGGTCTGGTTGGGGTCTTCGTGGCTGCGCTGCACCGCTCAATTGACCATTGAAGATGATCGATACAGTGAGTGTCGGTCAATAGATTGATGATTGTCAATATTTACGTCGCCGGTGGGTTCAGGCGGCGAGCACGCGCGGTGCAAGGCCGGTGATGCGGTCGGCGATCTCCTTGAAGGCCCGCTCGAAAGCTTCATCCGTGCCCAGGCGGAGCGGATCCGGCACGGACCAGTGCACGCCACCCAGGCCTGCCAGCTCCTCGTGGGCGTTATCGCACACAGTCACCATCAGATCCCCCTCCGCCGCGGGATCCAGCAGGCGGGGAGGAGTGTCGGCGAGCTCCAGGCCGTGACGGCGGGCGACCTCGATGGCCCTCCGTGCAATCCGGTCAGCGGGATGCGTTCCCGCCGAAATCGTGGGGATATCGCTGACCTGCTTCCAGAGAGCGGCGGCCAGTTGTGACCTTGCACTGTTTCGCGTGCAGACGAACAGGACGCGGCGCGCGCTTTGCCCGGCCCCTGGAACGAGGCCTTCCAGGGCGCCGGCCGCAAGCCGGAGGTAGCTGCGGCGCCGGTCAGCCTCGGAGCGGTGCCGGGCTGTCAGTCCGGCCTCTTCCAGTGCGCGCAGATGATGGGAGAGCAGATTCGACGCCATTCCCAGCTCGGCCTGCAGCTCCGTGGGAGAAAAGTCGCCCAGAGTCAGCAGGTCAACGATGCGCAGCCGCGCAGGATCGGCCAGGGCTGCGTGCTTGGCTACCCGCACCCGAAAAGCGTCTGCTGTCTCAAGTTTCATTGATTCAATTTTGACTGAGTTATTTCTTTCGGTCAAGCTGTTGCCATGACTTCCAACCAACCGCCGCTGTGGCGCCGCGCCGTCGCCGAGCTGCTCGGCACCAGTTTGCTCGTGATGATCGTTGTCGGCTCCGGGATCGCCGCCCAGCAGCTCTCGCCCCATGACGTGGGCCTGCAGCTGCTCCAAAACAGCACCGCCACGGTGCTGGGTCTGACGGTCCTGATCCTCGTATTCGGTCCGGTCAGCGGCGCCCACTTCAACCCCGTGGTCTCGCTCGTCGACTGGATCCTGGGCCGGCGCAGCGGCGCCGGGCTGACCCTCCGGGAGCTTGGCACATACGTGGTCGCCCAGACAGCGGGTGCGGTCAGCGGCAGCGTGATCGGGAACGCCATGTTCGAGGTGGGCACGTCGGTTTCAGTCAAGGAGCGCGCCACCACGGGACATCTGCTGGGCGAGGTTGTTGCTACCGCGGGGCTCGTCCTGCTCATCTTCGCCCTCGCAGCCACCTCCCGGGGCGCCCTTGCCGCGCCGGCGGTCGGCGCCTACATCGGCGCCGCGTACTGGTTTACGTCCTCGACGTCGTTCGCGAACCCGGCCGTGACGGTGGGGCGCATCTTCAGCGACACGTTCGCGGGTATCGCCCCGGACTCCGTTCCCGGCTTCGTAGCAGCGCAGCTGGTCGGCGCGGCGGTAGGCGTGGGCCTCCTCCTCGTCCTGTTCCCCTCCGCGGCCCGCACAGCTGACGACGTCGTGATCCCACACAGCTCCGAACCGGTCAACTCGTAGCATCAGCCAGCGGCTGGAGGAGCAACCATCTGTGCCCGCGCCCGAACATGGCCCGGTACGGCTTTATATTGATGACTGTCAATATCGGGGCATAATGGGTATATGAACCCGCTCTCTATCCTCGAACCGGCCACGGCTGAAGCCTGCTGCGCCCCGGCGGGAACGCCTGCCCTGGGCGCTGAAGAGGCGAAGCAGAAGGCCCTGGTCTTC
The DNA here is from genome assembly GCF_052114645.1 of Arthrobacter sp. 2YAF22_2. Classification (NCBI taxonomy): domain Bacteria; kingdom Bacillati; phylum Actinomycetota; class Actinomycetes; order Micrococcales; family Micrococcaceae; genus Arthrobacter; species Arthrobacter sp. 2YAF22_2. The sequence goes on along the minus strand of NZ_JBFRFD010000218.1, from coordinate 3,134 downwards.
AAGGCCCTGGCCGATCCAAACCGGCTACGCCTGCTCTCCATCGTCAAGGCCGAGGCGTCCGGCGAATCCTGCGTCTGCGACCTCACCGAGCCGCTGGACCTGGGCCAGCCCACCGTCTCCCATCACCTGAAAATCCTGGTCGACGCCGGGCTGCTGCACCGCGAGAAGCGCGGCACTTGGGCTTATTACTCGATCGTCCCCGGCGCCATCGAGCAGACGGCCGGCCTGCTGGCGACCCTGTGAGCCTGGATATTGCGGCTGCCGTCAAGGTCCGGCCGATGCATGAATCCGATTGGCCCGAGGTCCGGCGAATCTATGGCGAGGGGATCGCGACGGGTCAGGCCACGTTCGAGGTCGAGGCGCCGGACTGGCACCGCTTCGAGGCTTCGCGGCTCGCTTCCCACCGCCTGGTGGCCGAGACGCCCGACGGCGGGATTCTCGGCTGGGCGGCCGTGTCCGCCGTATCCGCCCGCGCCGCGTACTCCGGTGTCGTCGAACACTCCATTTACGTCTCCGAGGCAGCCCGCGGCAGGCGGATAGGGTCAGTCCTCCTGACGTCCCTGATCGCCTCGACCGAGGACGCCGGCATTTGGACGATCCAGGCGAGCATCTTTCCGGAGAACGAGGCGAGCCTGAAGCTGCATCTCGCCCAGGGCTTCAGGGTCGTGGGCCGGCGGGAGCGGATTGCCCGGGTTGGCCACGGTCCCGCCGCAGGACAGTGGCGGGACACCGTCCTGATCGAGCGGCGCGCTCGGGACGTCTAGTTCTTTTCTGCAAGGCCGCCGGAGCGAGAAGATAGCCCCGACAACCGGAAGCAGAACCGCAACCAAGGAGGACACGATGGAAACCGAGGCTCCCACCACCGAGGACCGGCTGCGCACGATGTTGGACAACGTCAGGACGGCAACCGCTAACACCCGCCAGATGATGGACTCACCCGGCGACGAGCAATGGGTGCAGGACGGCGAGTCGGATGCCGAGTACCTGATGTCGATCCAGCGCGACACCATCGCCAGGCTGGATGCCACCGCGCGGGACATCGAAGCTTTGTTGGCGCGCCCAGTGGAGGCGTAGCCAGACTGTCAGGCCGGCAGGGACCTGAGTGAGGTCAGCGCCAATAATTTGTCCACGCCAACGGGTTCCTCGGGAAGCAGCGGAATGAGCGCGACCCGGTCAGCCAAAGCCCGAACCTTTGCGATCTGCTCAAGTTCTCCTACCGCGCGGGCCCGCAGGAAGGCTGACTCTGGATGCGCCGCGGCGATGGAATTGTTGATCACCCAGGCCCACGGATGGATCCCGGCCCGCTCCAGGTCCTCCTTCAATTCTTCGGCTTCCAGCACGGGGGTAGTTTCGGCCAAGGTGACCAGGACGACTTTGGTCTGAGCCGGATCCTGAAGCCGCATGAGGGGCGTCACGAACCCCCTGGTGGCGACCACCTGGCGGGAAATCTCCCGGTGGTATGAACCGGTGGCGTCCAGGAGCAGCAGCGTGTGGCCGGTCGGTGCTGTGTCAATCACCACGAATTGCCGCCGGGATCCCTGGACCACCTTGGAGAACTGCCGGAACACGGCCACCTCGTCGGTGCAGGGGGACAGCAGGTCCTCGGCGAGGGCGGCACGTCCCGCGTCGTCCAGGCCCCGGCCCTTGGTTGCCATGACGTGGGCGCGGTATTTCGCGATGGCTGCGTCCGGATCGATGCGCGAGACTGTCAGGCCCGGGACGGTGCCGTGGAGGGTCTCCGTGAGGTGGGCCGCGGGATCGGTCGTGGTGAGGTGCACCGCATGTCCGCGTTGCGCCAGGGCGACGGCGAGGGCGGCCGCGACGGTGGTCTTACCGACGCCGCCCTTCCCCATGCACATCACGAGGCCGTGGCCGTCGAGTTCCACCTCGTTCACCAGGGCGGCCAACGGTGCGTCGTCAAGCCCGGCGGCCCTAACCCAAGGCGCAGGCGCTGTTTCCTCCGCAACTCCGGGGCCGGGTGCGGCGGCGAACAAGGATTCGAGCGCCGCGACGCCGACCATGTTGACGGGTTTCAGCTCCAGGACATCCCGGGGCAGGCCGGCGACGGCGTCGGGAATGGCGGCAGTGGCCGCCGCCTCCCGAGCCCGCAGTGCCCGGGCCAGCGCCTCATCCCCGGCGGCATCCGGCAGGACTCCATTGACGACGACGAAGCCGCCCTCGATTCCGATGTTGTTGAGTTCGAGGTAGGTCCGCTCAATCTCACCCAGTGACGACGTCTGTGCGCGGCTGACCAGGACGAGCCGGGTCTTGGTCGGATCTTTGAGCGCCCGGAGCGCCTTGGCGTAGACCTGCTTGTGCTTTTCCAGTCCGGACAGCGGGCCAAGGCAGGACGGTTCCCCCTTGCCCGCCGCGAGGAAGTCGGTCCACGAACCGGGCAGCTGCAGCAACCGGATCGTGTGGCCGGTCGGGGCTGTGTCGAAGACGACGTGGTCGTATTCGACGTAGGAGCCGTCGTCGGCGAGCAGGTTGGTGAACTCGTCGAAGGAGGCGATCTCCGTGGTGCAGGAACCCGAGAGGCTCTCGGCGATGCCGGCCAGTTCACTCTCGGGCAGGAGCCCGCGCACCGGCGCGATAATCCGTTCCCGATATGCTTCGGCGGCCTGATCCGGGTCGATTTCCAGTGCGGAGACGCCCGGTACGTCCCGGAGAGGGGTGATGGTGTTGCCGATGGTCTCGCCGAAGACCTGCCCGACGTTTGATGCGGGGTCGGTGCTGACCAGCAAGACGTTCTTGCCGCGCTTGGCGAGCGCGAGCGCCGTCGCACACGCCACGGACGTCTTACCGACGCCGCCCTTGCCGGTGAAGAACAGGAACCGTGGGCTGTTCTCGAGAAACTTCACGCCCCTTAGCATATCGACATCAGTCGATGCCCAGAAGGGGGCCGGGGGGCGGGGGAGCCCGCGGGACCCTGCAAACGGGCGCTGGCCGCAAAACAGGAGAACCCCGGTCCTAAGACCGGGGTTCCGCATGGTGCGCAAGGGGGGACTTGAACCCCCACGCCCGAAGGCACAGGAACCTAAATCCTGCGTGTCTGCCAATTCCACCACTCGCGCGCGGCGCCGTCGTACGTGGGTTTGTAGACCCCACGGCGGATGCCAGCAACCAGTCTACAG
>NZ_JBFRFD010000217.1:0-5798 GCF_052114645.1 Arthrobacter sp. 2YAF22_2 | reverse complement strand
GCTGTACGGCATGGTCACGGATTCGTGGTATGCCGAGTTAGCGTTGCGCAGACGCGTGAGCATGTCTGCGACGGGATCTGTCATTGTCATGTGGGCTCTTGCCCTTCCTCATAACGGTTTCCGCTGCAACGGTTTTCAACAACCGGCAGCCGGACCTTTTACGTAGCTAGATTAGTCTTCGGTCTTGAACGGGAAGCCAAGCGCCTTGAGCAGCGCGCGGCCTTCGTCGTCGGTCTTGGCAGTGGTCACGACAGTGATGTCCATGCCGCGAACGCGGTCAATGGAATCCTGATCGATCTCGTGGAACATAACCTGCTCGGTCAGACCGAAGGTGTAGTTGCCGTTGCCGTCGAACTGCTTGCCGCTGAGGCCCCGGAAGTCGCGGATACGCGGCAGTGCCAGCGTGACCAGACGGTCCAGGAATTCCCACATGYGGTCGCCACGCAGAGTTGCGTGCGCACCGATCGGCATGCCTTCGCGCAGCTTGAACTGTGCGATCGACTTGCGGGCCTTGGTTACCTGCGGCTTCTGGCCGGTGATCAGGGTCAGATCGCGGACAGCGCCGTCGATCAGCTTGGAGTCCTTGGCGGCATCTCCAACACCCATGTTCACAACGACCTTCACCAGACGGGGAACCTGGTTGACGTTCTGGTACTTGAATTCCTCAGTCAGCGAGTTCTTGATGGAATCGGCGTACTTGGTCTTCAGACGAGGAACGATCTTGCTTGCCGGAGTCTCGAGAGTCTCAGTCATTAGATGTCCTTCCCTGAGCTCTTGGCCACGCGGACGCGCACGTCACGCTTCACGCCATCGCGCTCAACGGTCTCGGTGCGGAAACCGACGCGGGTGGGCTTCTTGGTGGAGGGGTCAACCAGTGCCACGTTGGAGATGTGGATTGAAGCCTCAACGACCTCAATGCCACCGGTCTTGGTGCCGCGCTGCGACTGACCGACCTTGGTGTGCTTGGTTACGCGGTTAATGCCTTCAACCAACACGCGGTTGGTATCGGGGAAGACGCGCAGAACCTTGCCCTGCTTGCCCTTGTCGCCGCCGCGCTCAGCCTTGGCGCCAGTGATGACCTGAACGAGGTCACCCTTTTTGATCTTAGCCATGGACTAGAGCACCTCCGGAGCCAGAGAAACGATCTTCATGAACTTCTTGTCGCGAAGTTCACGACCAACCGGTCCGAAGATACGGGTACCGCGGGGGTCACCGTCGTTCTTCAGGATGACGGCTGCGTTCTCGTCAAACTTGATGTAGGAACCATCCGCACGGCGGCGTTCCTTCTTGGTACGGACGATGACAGCCTTGACGACGTCGCCCTTCTTTACGTTGCCGCCCGGAATTGCGTCCTTGACGGTAGCGACGATGACGTCGCCAATGCCTGCGTAGCGACGGCCAGAGCCACCGAGAACGCGAATGGTAAGGATTTCCTTAGCACCCGTGTTGTCGGCAACCTTGAGTCGCGACTCCTGCTGAATCACTATTTACTCCTTGCGTCGCGCCGGTTCTCAGACCGAAAATCTTCCTACGGAATGAGCCTTGCGGAACGGTTGATCGGGGTGTCTCTTGACCTGCCTGGATTTTGCCAGACCAGGCCTAAACGCCCGTGCCAAAAACATTTGCTTCCCGGGCGGTTCCCGACGAGTCGGGGCGCGAGGGGGCACTATGCCGTGGCACGATTGTTTACGAGGTTGACGATGACGCGCGAACGGCGCCATACAAACTCAAAATCTTAGCATGTTTTCGCCGGATCCCCATATCACAGCAATGCGCTCCGGGCACAAGCCTGCCCGCCGACGGCACTGCGTCCGACGGCGCCACTCACGGGGCGGGCATTCGGCCCGCCCAGGCCACCGCTCTCCCCCTCCCCCGGGACATCCAGTCAACGTCGCACCCGTCCACCGAACGCTCCCTCACATCCTGCAAGGATCCGAGCAACGCTCCCGCACATCCTGCAGCCATTCACGCATGAACTGATCGAGCGTCGTCCAAGAAGCAGCTAGAAGTGAGGGACCGTGCGTCAATTTCGTGCCAAAAGTGAGGGAGCGTTTGGAAGGCGACGACGGCGTCACTCCGGACAGCCGTTTGGCCCGCCCCCAAGGCCTGCCGGCCGGATAACCGGGCCCCGCCGTCGGGCGTCTGTCTAAAGCCTGCCGGTCGAGACACCGGTGCGTTTCCGTTAAGGCGGAAACCCCCGCTCCCAGAAGGGAACGGGGGTTTCTGTACAACGACCGCCGAGGCGGAGGTGCAGGTGTTACTTGGCCTTCTCGAGGATCTCCACCAGACGCCACCGCTTGGTGGCGGAGAGCGGGCGGGTCTCGGCGAGGAGAACGAGGTCGCCGATGCCGGCGCTGTTCTCTTCGTCGTGAGCCTTGATCTTCGTGTTGCGGCGAAGGACCTTGCCATAGAGGGCGTGCTTCACACGGTCCTCGACCTGGACAACGATGGTCTTTTCCATCTTGTCCGAGACCACATAGCCGCGCTTCGTCTTACGGTAACCGCGCTCGTCAGCCGTAGCTGCGCCGGAAACAGTTTCCGTCACGTTCTCGTCCTTTTCAGTCACTTGGCGTCCTCCTCAGTCTCAGCCTCGGCCGGCTTTTCAGCCTTCTCAGCCTTGGCTGCGGACTTCTTGGACTTCTTTTCTTCCTTGGCTTCCACAACCGGTGCGGCAACCTCGGCACGAATGCCCAGTTCGCGCTCACGGAGAACGGTGTAGATGCGGGCGATGTCCTTCTTTACCGCGCGCAGACGACCGTGGTTCTCCAGCTGACCGGTGGCGGACTGGAAACGCAGGTTGAACAGCTCTTCCTTGGCCTTACCGAGTTCTTCAACGAGTCGCTCGTTGTCGAAACCATCCAGCTGTGCGGATGCAAGTTCCTTGGATCCTACTGCCATTTCTATTCACCACCTTCGCGACGCAAAATGCGTGCCTTCAACGGGAGCTTGTGGATTGCCAGGCGCAGTGCCTCGCGAGCAACCGATTCCTCGACACCGGAGATCTCGAAGAGAACCCGGCCCGGCTTGACGTTTGAGACCCACCACTCCGGAGAACCCTTACCGGAACCCATGCGGGTTTCGGCCGGCTTCTTGGTCAGCGGACGGTCCGGGTAAATGTTGATCCAGACCTTTCCGCCACGCTTGATGTGGCGGGTCATCGCGATACGGGCAGATTCGATCTGCCGGTTGGTGACGTATGCCGGGCTCAGAGCCTGGATACCCCACTCACCGAACGAGACCTCGGTGCCGCCCGTGGCAGCGCCGGAACGACCCGGGTGGTGCTGCTTACGGTGCTTGACTCGACGTGGGATAAGCATTTAAGCCTGTCCTCCTTCTACTGCAGCAGGTGCAGCCTCAACTGCCGGAGCTTCGGCGGCCGGAGCTGCCTCCGCTGCCGGACGGTCGTTACGACGACGGCGGTCACCACGGTCAGCGCCACCCGGGCGGCCCGGACGATCGCTGGCACCACGGCCGCGGGACGGAGCAGCAGCTGCCTGCTGGGCCAGTTCCTTGGCGGTGAGGTCACCCTTGTAGATCCAGACCTTCACGCCGATGCGGCCGAAGGTGGTCTTGGCCTCGTAGAAGCCGTAGTCGATGTTCGCGCGCAGGGTGTGCAGGGGCACACGGCCTTCGCGGTAGAACTCCGAGCGGGACATTTCTGCGCCACCCAGTCGACCCGAGCAAGCGATCCGGATGCCCTTGGCACCGGCGCGCTGCGCGGACTGCATTGCCTTCTTCATTGCACGGCGGAAAGCCACGCGGGAAGTCAGCTGCTCGGCAACGCCCTGGGCAACAAGCTGGGCTTCCATCTCGGGGTTCTTGACCTCGAGGATGTTCAGCTGGACCTGCTTGCCGGTGAGCTTTTCGAGCTCGCCGCGGATGCGGTCTGCTTCGGCGCCGCGGCGGCCGATAACGATGCCCGGGCGTGCCGTGTGGATATCCACGCGGACACGGTCGCGGGTGCGCTCGATCTCAACCTTGGCGATACCGGCGCGCTCCATGCCCGTGGACATGAGCTGGCGGATGCGGATGTCTTCGCGAACGAAGTCCTTGTACCGCTGGCCGGCCTTGGTGCTGTCAGCAAACCAGTGCGATACGTGATCGGTGGTGATGCCGAGTCGGAACCCGTGCGGGTTAACTTTCTGTCCCACTTAGCGAGCCTCCTCTTTCTCCGGGGTAGCAACTACCACGGTGATGTGGCTCGTGCGCTTCTTGATCTGAAATGCACGACCCTGGGCTCGCGGCTGGAACCGCTTCATGGTCGGGCCTTCATCAACATACATTTCGCTGATGATGAGGTCACTCTCGTCAAACGCCACGCCGTCGCGGTCCGCGAGGACCCGGGCGTTGGAGATTGCCGACTGAACTACCTTGAATACCGGCTCCGAAGCTGCCTGCGGGGCAAACTTCAGAATTGCCAGAGCCTCATTCGCTTGCTTACCACGAACAAGGTTGACGACGCGCCGGGCCTTCATAGGCGTTACGCGGATGTGGCGCGCAATTGCCTTGGCTTCCATTGCTTTCCTTCTCTCGTCTTTGACGTAAGTGCAGGCGCCTAGCGGCGCTTGCCCTTACGGTCGTCCTTGACATGGCCGCGGAATGTCCGCGTGGGAGCGAATTCGCCGAGCTTGTGCCCGACCATCGACTCAGTGACAAACACGGGGATGTGCTTGCGTCCGTCGTGCACGGCGATCGTGTGCCCGAGCATGTCGGGGACGATCATCGAACGGCGGGACCAGGTCTTAATGACGTTCTTGGTGCCCTTTTCGTTTTCCCTGGCTACCTTCACAAAGAGGTGCTGGTCAACGAAAGGACCTTTTTTCAGGCTGCGTGGCATGTGTCCAGGCTCCTATCGCTTGTTCTTGCCAGTACGACGGCGACGAACAATAAGCTTGTCGCTCTCTTTGTTGGGACGGCGGGTGCGGCCTTCGCGCTTACCGTTCGGGTTGACGGGGTGACGTCCACCGGACGTCTTACCCTCGCCACCACCGTGCGGGTGGTCGACCGGGTTCATGGCGACACCACGGACGGTCGGGCGGACGCCCTTCCAGCGCATGCGGCCGGCCTTGCCCCAGTTGATATTCGACTGCTCGGCGTTGCCGACCTCGCCGACTGTGGCGCGGCAGCGCACGTCAACGTTGCGGATTTCGCCGGAAGGCAGACGCAGCTGGGCGAAGCGGCCTTCCTTGGCAACGAGCTGGATCGATGCGCCGGCGGACCGGCCCATCTTGGCGCCGCCACCCGGACGCAGTTCAACTGCGTGGATCACGGTAYCGACCGGGATGTTGCGCAGCGGCAGGTTGTTGCCGGGCTTGATGTCAGCGTCGGCACCTGCTTCCACGGTGTCACCCTGGGCCAGCTTGTTCGGGGCGATGATGTAACGCTTGGTGCCATCAACGTAGTGCAGGAGGGCGATGCGAGCCGTGCGGTTCGGATCGTACTCGATTTCGGCAACGCGGGCGTTGACGCCGTCCTTGTCGTGGCGACGGAAGTCGATCAGACGGTACTGGCGCTTGTGGCCACCACCCTTGTGACGGGTCGTGATCTTACCGGTGTTGTTACGGCCACCCTTTTTCGGGAGGGGACGTACCAACGACTTTTCCGGCGTCGACCGCGTGATTTCGGTGAAGTCCGCTACGCTCGAGCCGCGACGGCCCGGGGTAGTCGGCTTGTATTTACGGATTCCCATAATTTATTTCCTCGTTAAAGTGGTCTCCGCTACGAGAGCGGACCGCCGAAGATGTCGATAGTGCCTTCTTTGAGGCTCACAATCGCACGCTTGGTGTTCTTGCGGGTAC